>CANJAW010000343.1:0-3518 GCA_947472215.1 Chitinophagaceae bacterium | reverse complement strand
TTTAAAATATTTTTTTATATATTTTAATCCACGGTAAAGGAGCTGGTTGTGACCACTTTCGGCACAAAGGATTACCCATTCACCATTCGCCATTTACTTTTCTATTGGAAGCCGCATTGTAAGGAAAAAGCATTCAAATAAAAAGGTTCAAAACATCTGTTTTGAACCTTGTAAATATTATTCCGCTAGGTGTCTACCCCAGTTTTGTTCGTATAGTGTGCTGAAAAAAGGGGGTATTATTTGCGCATATACATCACTTCTTTCACCAATTTCACTGTTCTTGGAATATCGGGCAAATAAAGTGCCACCAAGTTAGGTGCGTAATGCATGGGGGCATCTACTGAAGTAATTCTGCGGATAGGTGCATCAAGATAATCAAAGCCTTCTTTTTGTATCCGATACGCTATTTCAGAAGAAACAGAGGCAAATGGCCATTGTTCCTCAACAATCACCAGGCGATTGGTCTTTTTTACACTTTCTAAAATTGTAAACCAATCCAAGGGACGAATGGTAGCCAAATCAATCACTTCGGCTTCAATTCCCTCCTTTGCCAATTCTTCAGCAGCTCCAAGGGCAACTTTCATCATTTTATTAAATGAAACGATGGTAACATCTTTTCCTGTGCGCTTTACAAAAGCCTTGCCGATGGGCAATAAATATTCTTCTTCGGGAACATCCCCTTTTTCTCCATACAATACTTCACATTCCATGAACATCACCGGATCGTCGTCGCGAATGGCACTTTTTAATAAGCCTTTGGCATCATAGGGATTACTCACAGAGATTACCTTTAATCCGGGGATATTGGCATATAGCGATTCAAAAGCAGTAGAGTGCTGGGCTCCTAACTGACCTGCGCTACCGCCTGGTCCGCGAAAAACGATGGGGCATCCAACCTGTCCACCACTCATTGCCAACATCTTGGAGGCTGTATTTAAAATTTGATCCAAGGGCAAAACAGCAAAATTCCAAGTCATAAACTCTACAATAGGACGTAAGCCATTTTGAGCTGCTCCTACAGCGATACCGGCAAATCCCAATTCGGCAATCGGTGTATCGATGATTCTTTTTTCTCCAAATTCATCCAACATTCCTTGGCTTACTTTATAAGCTCCATTGTACTCTGCCACTTCTTCTCCCATTAAAAACACCCGCTCATCCCTTCTCATTTCTTCCTGCATAGCTTCTCTTAAAGCTTCCCTAAACGCAATTTGTCGCATATACTTTGACGATTATTTGGTTACTATGAGCCCAAGCTGGACGCACATAAATTATTGATATAAACTATAATAGAATGCAAATTTATTCTTTCGAAGTCAGATGAGCAAATTGAGTTCTGATTCCAATCAATAGTATATTAGATATACAGCCTTTAATCAACTCAAAGCAGTTTCTACTCAACCATATTAACAATAAAAGCGGCTGACCCAATGAAGAGCCAGCCGCTTAACAATTATTGTAGATAATTTATTTATTGTGGTAAAAGCACCTGGTCAATTTTCATAATCAATCCATTGATATAATTCTGATCGGTAGCAAATGGATTGAGCGGATTGATGATCACATTAGATGCAGTAGTATTAGCCGCTCCTTTAAAGGTGGCCGCTCCTACAAATGGACCAGAAAAGGTTGCCTTAGCCAAAACGCCCGGATGAGCAGCTATTGCACTATTTAACAAGGTTTTAATAGCTGTTGGGGTAGTAGGCAAATTAACAGAAAACACCCTAATTCCAGGAATAGAGGTGGCTAAAATATGATACACCACAATGCCTTTAACAGTTTGAGCTGACAATGCACCATACAATGCTGGGTTAGTGAACACACCAGGAGTGGATGCTAAATATTGTGCAGTTGGGTAGGCAGTGGCTGGGGGCATTCCCTGCAAAACTAGAGATTGATAAATAGCCCCAGTCAGCAATGTTTGAAATGCAAGATTGGTAGGAGCTAAAACAGTTAAATTAGCACCAAAACTACTCAAGGCTGTTTGCAATTGACCCGCTACTGCTACACCGCTATCTGCCCGGTTAATCGCTGCCTTCAGGTAAGTAAGGTCGCTGCTTACAGAAATAGAATCCCATAAATATTTACTGGGGGGGGAAACTAATGTGTATACTTTATGTAATACTCCGTTTACGGCACTGATATCAACAGCTGTAACGGGTATATTATTAACCCATGCACCCGATCCGCGGCGACTTGGGAAAGTAGTTAAACTTACCAATGGATTAAATCCTGCAGTACCGACAGTAGGATTTAAAAGAGTTGGATACTCAAAATTGGGAAACCCTGTTGGAATATTTGCTGAAGTAATCGTCTGAGGTACAATATGGTAACTAACCAATCCTGCTACTGATGCAACAGGCAATGAATTGATTACTGCCACACTTGGTATACCCGCCAAAATAAAAGCCGCATTATCAGGAGCAAAAACAGTATATCGAGCAGTAGGCGAAGCTAAATTCGGTAACAAACCTGCCCTGACAACAGCTGCTTTCAAAAATGTAAAGCTAGAGTCAGCATTATCTAGTAAGGTTGCTAGTGTAGGTGTTGTTGCCTGCACAGGTAATTTTATTGGGTCTGGATCAAGCGGAGCCTTATTACAAGCTGAAACAAACAGGCAAGTGGACAAGGCCAAGAAGCTTGCACTTTTTATCGTATTGAATATTTTCATATTGATTTATTTTTGAAAAGATGATAAATTTTAGAATACATTGTAACCGAAGCTAACATAATACAATCCACCTACAATTGAATTACCAGCTGCATTTACATAATACTGATTCAGTAAATTATTGGCACCTAGTTTCACAATAGATTTGGTTGAAGGAAGCTTAAAGCTAATTTGAGCATCCACAGTATGAATAGCAGGTAAATTATCATTTGCAAAATCATGTTGAAAATAGAATGCATCCTGCCAGCGATAAGCGATATTAAAGCCAACCAATTTTTTAGCTCCAAAACCTGTATTTCCAAAGGTTACGTTGGCTCTATATTTTGGTGTGCTAAAATATGCGATAAATCCTGCTGGTACATCTTTCAAATTATCAGATGACAAATTGGTAGATATCAAAAAACCAGCCGGTAACCGATAATCCAAACTAAGTCCAAAACCGTAGGTTTTAACCTTTGAAGTAGCATTTACCGGAATAGAGTAAATATTAGCCACATTGCTTACGCTTACATTAGTAGCAATTGCAGTAGTTATACTTGCCAATGTAAAGGTTGATTTAGGCTGTACTAATAAAGTACGTGACAAGAAATCCTGGTATTGACCATAATAACCATACATGTCAATTAATAGTTTGTCATCGCATGCAACTCCCTTATAACCTAGTTCATACGTACTTACAGACTCTGGTTTGAAAGGAGAAACCGTGTAAGGTGTAGTTACTGAAGGCAAAGCACTCAACTGGTAAGTATTGGTATTGAGGTTGTATTTTTGTTGAAAATAAGGAACACCTCCCAATAATCTTGTACTAGAACCTACATCCAGGTCAATCCACTGTTGTTGAGTACTT
>CANJAW010000342.1:0-3522 GCA_947472215.1 Chitinophagaceae bacterium | reverse complement strand
TTTAGCCTTTTTATACAGTTGATAAAAAGCTCGCAACCCGATATCACCAATCATCCTTGGTCTAGTAACCCTAAATGCTTTTACTTTTTCAATCCGTAAACTAGGAGGCAATAATTTAACCGAATCATAATCTAGCGGCTCCTCGTAAAATTGCTTATCCACAGTTAAAATAATGGGCTCCCAGCCAAAAGATGGCAGGTGTTGTGCGAAAAGCCTAGGGCGATGCACTCCAGCAAGATTAGATGGTGGAAAATGAGGATATAAGATGAGAATTTTTTTCACTAACTAATTATTCCATTCATTTAATAATCTTACTGACTCATTTTCCCAATTTCGATTTTTAAAATCCATATATCGGATTATTCTTTTTGCTCTAATTGAATCAACTTGAGCGATTACATTATTTAAAACATTACTTGAATCATTGTTTTTATAATCAAAGCAAATGCCATGATTAGGTAGTTCACCCAAATAACTTTCCTGAGCTTTTGTATTAGTTGCCACAACAAACAATCCAGCTTGCAAATACGCCAACATTTTATTTGATATTGCCAGATCATTATTTTCATCCTTTGCAGGCTCTAAGGCAAGACCAATGTCAAAATTGCCTAATTGTAGGTGCAATGCTTTTTGTGACATTACTCCATGAATGATAACATTCGGAATTGAACTCAATGACGATAAGTAAAAATCAGTATCAAGATTTCCAATAAGATGCAACTCAATATTGCCAACCTCTTGTCGAACAAATGGCAAAACAAATTCCAATCCCCTACCTGCAGTAATATTTTGAGAAAACCAAACTAACTTAAATGGACCGCTATTCAGCATATACGGTTCTCTAAAATCGTCAACTGGAAAATAATTAAATATAGAAATAGAATTTAAAATACTAGATTTAATATCACTTTTTACTGCCTGCATTATCAGCGGTGATGCAAAAGATACATAATCTATTTTTGGTAACATCCGTTTCATTAATAACCTAGTAAGGATTTGCAAATTCAATTCATCTCCTTCTCCAGGGTGATAATCCTCCACATCAAATCCTGTTTTGCAATTAAATATTTTGCCAGCGACAATAGATGGCCAAATAGCCCCTGGATTATGACCGATTACCAAATCGGGTTTAGACACTTTTTTAAGTGAATGTAGTAACAAGTTGCTTCTACGCGATACAGCTTGAGATAATAATGTAGATGGTAATGAAATATAATTACCCAAAATACGAAAAAAACGTTCAGAAATAACTGATTGTAACCAGGAAAAAAATGGTTTACGGCCAGCAGGAATAGTTAATATTTTAACGCCAACCAGTTGTTGCTTTAATACAACATTCAGTTCTTTACTCCAGTTATCAAATTCAAAACAAATTAATTCGACAGAATTACCAATTGAAAGGGCTAACCTTATTTCTTTAACTAGCCGAGGATTGGTAGCCAAGTTGTGGGTGGTAAGAAATAATATTTTTTTTGACAAGATTATATAAAATAATGTTTTAATAAACGTATAATTCTCCAACCAAAAATACTTTTTGACAATTCAATACATTTTCCACCTAAGAGAGGCAAGTCTACTTTATGGTTCAAGCGCTTATATTTTTTAAAAGCAATATTGGATAACAAAGTATTTGAAGGATAATTATACACAGCAAAATCAAGATATTGCTTTGCGAAAGCCATATTTAACTTATAAGAGTTATGAAACGGTTTGAGATATTGGTATTTTAAATCAATGGTAAGCAATGTATTTTGTAAATATTTTTTATTAGAATTAGAACTTAATTTATGCTCACTATTTTGACGACGATAAAAGTTTAAAATATCAGGTACATACACAATTCCTTCACTAGCTAAAATTACTCTTGAAAAAAACTCTCCATCATCATCGGGGCATCTATAATTTCTCCATGGACCTGATTGATTAATAATTGAACGAGGTACTAACCAACAATTAGTTTGAATGAAATTTGAACCAGCAGAATTAAAACCCAATAAATTAATTAAAAAATCTGAAGGATTAACAGAAGAATAAATAAAGGATGATTGGTCAACAGCTGTAAGCCCTGCTATTTCATCATCATTTTCAAAACTGACATAACTACAAACAGCAATTTCGTTTATTCTACCTGATAATGCAACTACCTGCTTTTCAATTTTGTCTGCACTTAAATAATCATCTGCATCTAAAAACTGTATATACATTCCTGAAGCATAATGTAAACCTGTGTTGCGAGCTACAGCAGCTCCTGAATTTTTCTGTTTAATTACAATACAGGTGGCTGACTCAAACTTTTTAGCAATGATAAAACTATCATCAGAAGATTCATCATCGACAATTATAATTTCAATATTATTATATGTTTGTTGCAAGACCCCTTCCAATGACTTTTTTAAAAAGGCACTGCTATTGAATACAGGTATAATAATGGAAACTTTTGGCTGCACTTAAATAAATAAAAATCAATGTTAATGAAAACAACCTTGGAAAACATCTTTTAAGGAAAATAATGTCTTTTTGTAAGCATAGCGTGTTTTCTTGAAATCAAATGTTTTTCGATAAAAATTAAAGAGGTGAACAATAAACCGTCTTTTATTTTTCTTTTTTAGCCAAGAAAGTTCTTTGGGGCTAAACGGCAGAGGTAATTCGTTTAAAGCATCACGCATATACAAGTAATTATTATACATGTAACTATAAAGGTTATTCCCCTCCTGCCCTTCGTGAAGCCTATAAAAGTGAAACTCAAATGGGATCAATAAAATTTTGGAATAACAACAAGCTTTTAAATTAAAATACATGTCATTTGCCGGACCGTATTTTTCAGGATACTGATTGATCTGCTCAAAGTATGAACGACGGATAATAGTACCTCCAGGGCCCATATACAAAAATTGGCGACCGAAAAAATGTTCTCTCAATGCCTCTTTTGAATCCATTACAAAACTGTCTTTGGAATGAGGCCAGTACATTCCAAAATTGAAACCAACTAAGGGTGTTATTATTAAAAGTATTTTACTGATACTATCAATATATAACTTATCGTCCGAATCAACAAACATCAAATATTGACCTTGAGCATAACTAGTAGCCTTGTTACGATTTGGATAATCACCCAAATTAATTTCATTTATATATAATTTAATCCTACTGTCAATAGAAACAAATTCTTGAGCAATTATTACGGTTGAATCAGTTGAATTATCATCAACAATAATCAATTCCCAATTTTTATAGGTAGAATTTATAACAGATTGAATCGCTTCAGCAATATATTGCTGACGGTTAAAAGCAGTCATTAAAATACTTACAAGAGGGGAATTCATATTACACTAACGATTATAAATATATTTGTAAAAAAATGATGAAGTACCCAAGTAAGTTCCTTTATCCATATAGGTGAAACTAATTGATACATAGCAAAAAAAAAATAACCAGCTTTTACAAGAGGAATTATAATTTTTGTTAAACCATAATTCAGAAAAATTGATAAAAAATCACCTACTAATATAATATTAAATTTGA
>CANJAW010000341.1:0-3544 GCA_947472215.1 Chitinophagaceae bacterium | reverse complement strand
TTAAAGAGAGGGTGATTACATACAGGGCAATTTTTAGGAAACTCAATATTGGTTTCCTCACCGGTTCTTAATTCGGCAAATGATTTCACTATTTGAGGAATTACATCGCCACTGCGTTCTATTAAAATCGTATCTCCGAGCATCAGGTCTTTTTCCCTGATGTATTCTTCATTGTGGATGGAGATACTGGTAACCGTTACACCACCTACTAATACCGCGGCTATCTTGGCAACAGGTGTTACGGCACCCGTTCTGCCTACCTGAAATTCTACTGAAAGTAATTTACTGGTTGCCTGTCTGGCTTTAAATTTGAAAGCAATTGCCCACCGCGGATGGTGCGAGGTCATGCCAAGTTTTTCCTGGAGTTGCAGGTCGTTTACTTTTACCACCATACCATCAATCTCGTAGGGCAGCCCGTCTCTTTTTTCCTCAAACTCCTCAATGTATTTTATTACACCATTGATTCCCCTGACCACTTTCAATTCATTTTTTGGACTCCTGAAACCTAGTTCCCATAGCATTTCCAGCATTCCCGAATGTGTTTTCGGTTGTTTAATCAAGGTGCCGGTTTCGGAATGTGGTGCTGCGCTGGTGGAAAAGCTGACATGGTATAAAAAAACCTCTAAGTTTCTTTTACTAACTACAAGTGTATCCTTGATTCGCAAGGAACCTGCGGCGGCATTCCTTGGATTGGCAAAGGGTGGAATCCCCTCTTCCATTAGCTTTTCGTTGTAGGCCTTAAAATTTTTCTTGTTGATCAATACCTCACCCCTTATTTCAATTTGCTCAATTCCGTAGCTGCTGAATTTTGCTGAGAGTGGAACGGATTTGATTTGTTTTGTATTGAGTGTGATGTCGTCACCGACTGTACCATCTCCGCGGGTAGCGGATCGGGAGAGTAGGTCGTTTTCATAAATCAATGAAATGCTGGCGCCGTCAAATTTAGGCTCTACACAATATTCAATACTATCTAGTGCTGATAATTCTAAAGCCTTTCTTTCCCAATCCAACAGGTCAGCTGCATTATAGGAGTTTTCCAATGACAGCATCGGCACTAGGTGCTCAACTTTAGCAAAATCATTGGCTAATCCAACGCCTACTCGCTGTGTGGGTGAATCGGGCGTTATAATTTCCGGGTGCTCAAGTTCAAATTTTTGTAAAATTGTATATAAACGATCATATTCGGCATCACTGATTAACGGATCATTTTGAACATAATACCGGTATTCGTGCCATCGTAAAATATCCCGAAGGAGTTCGATGTTGGATAAATGAATGGAGCTGGGCGCTGATAGCCATTCTGCTGTTTGCTGTTGTAATTCTTTCGTGCGATGTAATTGATTCATGGTTGATTTGCTGAATCAAAGTTAAAAATTAAAATACCAGCAGCGTATTATTTTAACGGTGGGTGCTGCAAATAAACTTAGGTTAGCAGCTTTTAGCTTAAACATTTCGACTACAAGCATTTTTAATTAAGCTAGGGTGGCAAAGTCCTGATTTAACCAATGAGGGGAAATCCTTGTTATAGTTACTATTCATTAAATAAGCGCAAGGATTTGATTGTAGCTGTAAATTGTAAGCGGTTCTTTAAAATAAGCTGCCTCATTCTTTGTCAGGTCATACAATGTGTTTAATTTACACAGTAAATGATGCTGGACAATCAATAATTTAAAATATAGCGGTAAAGTCAAAATGGATAGGGTTTATCAATTCAGTTGCATTGTAAATAAAGAAATGCAGCTGGGAGTTAAAATTGAGTGAAAGGGGGGGGTATTAGACTACTATAAGTAAGCATTCATTTTTTGCAGGAATTAAACACTGTCTTTTCGTTTTAGGATGTAATATAAACTATGGCTTCAAGGGAAAACAAGAATGGAATTCAGCAATTAAAATCAAGGCAAGTCACTCTTTCAGGATTTGAAAAGAACTATGGGATTGAATTATCAGTGGATTGCATCATATTTGGTTTTGATGAGGAAAAATTAAAAGTGTTACTTATAAGGAGTGACCTAACGAAATATTCAGGTAAATGGTCATTGTTGGGAGATTTGGTTTTTCCGAGTGAGGATCTAGATGCTGCGGCCTATCGAGTGTTGAAACAAAGAACCGGCTTGAGTGATGTATACCTTGAACAAGTAAGCACGTTTGGAACAGTGAGCAGGCATCCTGCCGGAAGGGTAGTTACGGTAGCTTATTGCTCGCTGATCAATGTCCAGCATCATAAGTTGAATATATTAGACAATGAATTGCATTGGCATGATGTCAAGAGTGTAACAGACCTAGCCTTTGATCACCAACAAATATTTGACACCTGTTTAATGCAATTGCAAAAGCGGGTGCAGGAACACCCCCTGGGCTTTAATTTGCTGCCTAAAAAATTCTCTTTGCGTGATCTTCAGAATTTATATGAAGCTATCCTCAATATTAAATTGGACCGACGCAATTTTAGAAAAAAATTCTTTTCCATGGATTTACTCATTGATCTAGATGAGATGGAACAGGATGTGCCTCACCGTCCGGGCAAGTTGTATAAGTTTAATTTTGAAAAATACGGCAAAAAGAAGAAAAGCTGGGTGGGAATCGATTTTTAGTGAAGCAATAGTGGAAAGACTTTCTATTTATTAAGCCAGCTCAATTTTGAGCTGGCTTTTTTATTATCATATGGAAATGAAAAGGCTGCCAGGAGGTTGATTTACTTTTATAGGGGTTATTCCAGCAATTTGCACAAGCTACAGGAATACTTTTCGTTTACTATAGGGCTCTGCTACCTAGTGATTAAAATAATTAGTCAAAATTATTATTGAAAATCAGCTACTTACAAGGGTCCTCTAAAAAAAATCCCCTATTTAATAGGAAATTACCAATTGCCCTCTTACCTTCGCCGTCCATTTAAAAAAAGCCTACGGGATAGCGAAGGCATCACTTAAAAATAAATACAATGAGTAAACTACATTTCACCACCAAACATGCGAACGAGGCTACCGTTATACACAGCTGGTATGTGGTTGATGGTACTAATCAAACCGTTGGACGTATGTGTTCTAGGATTGCGGCAATTCTTCGTGGTAAGAATAAAGCCTATTACACCCCTCACGTTGATTGCGGAGATTTTGTAATTGTAACCAATTGCGACAAAATCAAATTTACCGGCAACAAACTGAATGAAAAAATTTATGACAACTTCAGTGGTTACCCAGGTGGCCGTAAAGAAGAAGTTGCGAAAGATCTATTAAAGCGCAGGCCTGAAGTGATCATCGAAAGAGCGATCAAAGGTATGTTGCCTAAAAATCGTTTGGGACGCAAAATGTACAAAAAGTTATTTGTATATGTAGGTACAGCGCATCCACATGGTGCACAAAAACCAGTAGAACTTAAATTTTAATCACTAATGAATTGAATTGGACGTTTCTAATACAATTGTAAACGTTCAAATTTTCAAATTTTCAAATTGAAATAATGGAAAAGCAAAAAAACGCAGTTGGTCGTCGTAAAGAAGCTGTAACCCGTGTGTTCTTAAGCAAGGGAGACGGTAAAATAACGGTCA
>CANJAW010000340.1:0-3558 GCA_947472215.1 Chitinophagaceae bacterium | reverse complement strand
CCTCCAATACCCATTTTCCAATCCCCAGGCTCAGACAATGCATCTTTAAAATCTGCACCAATGGACAATTCTGCCACCTGTCTTTTCCATCCTTCACGACTTGCACCACCCTGGTAACCGAACCCACGTAAATAATCACTTTTATTTCCAAATAGATTTCGGTATCGTGGAATATAAACACCATTTGCCCGACGTCCATAAGTATACTTATCTTCATAGCCGTCCACATCTCCACTAGCACCTACACCCAAGTGATGATCCATTAAATTATGGCCCAATGCATTGCTGCTGCTACCTAAGCCCTCCGGCCATATTTCAGTAGCGGAATTCATTAATAACCAGGTGGAATTCAAAGCAGATGCATTTACAAAAACAATCTTGCTGAAGAACTCGTAGGTTTGGTTTGTTTCTGCATCCAATACTTCAACCCCTTTTGCTTTTTTTGTATCCTTGTCATAAATAAGTTTGGTAACAATTGAAAAAGGACGCACGGTCAAATTGCCCGTTTTCATAGCAGCAGGAAGTGTTGCAGATTGGGTACTAAAATAAGCTCCGAAAGAACAACCTAACCAACATTTATTTTGATATTGGCAATTGGTACGTCCCTCGTGGGGTACTGTAATATTAGCAGTACGCCCAATAATCATGGTACGACTGTTATTATAATGTTTTTTTAGCCTGGCCGCTACATCCTTCTCAACGCAATTCAATTCCATAGCCGGCATAAAATGCCCATCAGGCAACTGAGGCAGCCCTTCCATGGATCCACTGATCCCTGCAAATTTTTCAGCATACTCATACCAAGGAGCTATATCCTTGTAGCGAATAGGCCAATCCACTCCAAAGCCATCTTTTGAATTAGCCTCGAAATCGAAATCACTCCACCGATAACTTTGCCGCCCCCACATGAGTGAACGACCACCCACATGGTACCCTCTAAACCAATCAAAGCGTTTCACCTCTGTATATGGACTCTCACTGTCTTTTACCCAATAGTCAAGATTCATTTCATTGAGTGGATAATCTCTTTTCAAAACGGGGTAATCTTGAATCATTTGTTGGGTTCTTCCTCCAGCATGAGGAAATTCCCAGGGTGCTTTGGAAGCGCTCGGATAGTCCTTTATGTGTTCAATATTCCTACCTCTTTCCAGCATCAATACTTTCAACCCTTTTTCAGTTAATTCCTTTGCTGCCCATCCACCACTGATGCCAGAGCCTACTACAATTGCGTCATACTTATTTTCAGCCATTTTGAATTTTTTATGCTAAATGAAAATATTAAAATAATTCCAAGAGGATTATACATCACATATTTTTATTGCCTCCTTCAGCGATTGAATTTTATCCTCTTTTGCAGGAATAAACTCCTGTGCAACATAATTTTTGAATCCGGTTGCTACAATCGCTTTCATGATGGCAGGGTAATACAACTCTTGGGTGTCATCAATTTCATTCCTTCCCGGAACACCTCCAGTATGGTAATGACCAAAGTATTGGTGGTGGGCCTGAATGGTAGCAATTACATCTCCCTCATCAATTTGCATATGGTAAATGTCATAGAGGAGCTTGAAATTTTCAGAACCTACCCTTTTACACAACTCCACTCCCCAATTGGATCGATCGCACATATAATCTTTGTGATTGGTTTTACTGTTGAGTAATTCCATATGTAAAATAACGCCGTGCTGTTCGGCCAAGCCAATGATTTTTTTTAATCCTTCAGCTGAATTAGCTAAACCGGTTTCGTCATCCATTCCCCGACGGTTGCCGCTAAAACAAATCAGGTTTTTATACCCCGCCTTGGCCACTATCGGAATCATATCTGTATAATTCTGGATCAGCTTTTCATGAAACTTCTTTTCTGCGAAACCATTGGTCAGCCCTATCTCTGCCCCATTGCACATAGAAGAAAAAATTCCATGCTTTTGCAAAGTCGGCCAGTCTTTGGGGCCTACCAAATCAATCGCTGAAAATCCAATTTTCTTTACTCCAAGGCATAATTCTTCAATGGTCATTTTGCTGTAGCACCATGCACAAACTGAATGATTGATATTCCCTTTTAATTTCAATTGGCTGTCATTTATATTTTCTTTTTCTTTAAAAGAGCTTAACATAGAAGATGATCCAAGCGCTGCTGAACCTACCAATATATTTTTGATGGCATTGCGCCTGTTTTGATTATCCGACATTTGTAATTATTAAACGATTGAATGAAAAATTAGTTTATGCAGCGGTTGATTTTTTTGATCGCATAAACAGAAATAATCCTGCGAATGCAACGATCAACACAACTGGTATAATAAGGGTGACATTAATAATTTCTGGACCAGCCGCTTTTTTTGCTGCATCTAATCCGTTTTCCATATGTGCAGCCAATAATTTATCATAATAACCACCCATAAAAATCATGTAAACAGATACGGCAAACATACCCGCAGCACCCATTAGGTTCATTCCAACGGCTCCGGTCTTTGGTAAATTTTCGGATACAAAACCCAGCATGGTAGGCCAAAAATAACATACTCCCATGCCAAATAAAATTGCACCTGCAAAAAGCATATTTCCAGAAGTATGACCAAGCAAGTATAAACCAGCAGCGGCCAAAATAGATGATATTAACAATACACCCAGTGGAGAAAATTTATGAACTACGGGGCCAGCAAAAGCACGTCCAACTACCATTACACCTGTTTCTAGTGTCAATAGCAAAATGGCATTATCAGTAACATTTTTTAACAAAACATCAATCCACTGACCTGTAAATAATTCGGTAATGGCAGTGCCAAACATTAAAATAATCATTAAAATAAATAATGGATTAAGTAGTGCCTTATACATTTCTGCACCAGAAACCCCACTAGCTACTCTCTCTGTAACTGGAAATTCCAATTTACTGAATAGATAGCCGTAGATAACTGTTGGGATAATCATTAAGCCTACTTGCACCTGCCAGCCGATACCCACTTTATCTAAAAAGAATACCAAAAGCGTACCTATAACAATCCCACCTGGAAACCAAAGATGGAAATGGTTGAGCTTGGTTGTTTTATTATCACTGTGTATAGTAGCCACCAGTGGATTACAAGCCGCTTCTACGGTGCCGTTCGCAATTCCAACCAACAAGGTTGAAATGAACAAACTCCAGTAGCCTGTAGCGAAGATGGTTAGCAGTATGCCCGCTAAATGAAATACAAAAGCAGCAACGAGTAATTTTTTCATCCCAATGGCATCTACTACCATACCTCCTATTACAATAGCAAGGGGAAAGCCCCAGAATGCAGTAGCGGCAATTGTTCCGAGCTGCTGGGTATTTAATTCAAATTGTACTCCCAGTCGGCCAAGGATACCGGCACGAATTCCAAAAGAAAGAGAGGTTACTAAAAGTGCCAGGCAACTGGCTACGAATAATTGTTTTTTTTGAACATTGGCGAGCATAATCGTTAATTTTAAAAGGATGTAAAATAGCGTTGCAAATATGAAATGTAATATTATTGATTTTTATCTTAATAAAGTTCATAGAGCAATTATTTTTTGAAACTGCTTACAACCGACCTCTTT
>CANJAW010000339.1:0-3581 GCA_947472215.1 Chitinophagaceae bacterium | reverse complement strand
TAATTATTCAGTTCTCAAATATTTTCTCTGGAACCCTAGCTTTCAACAGCTGGGGTTCTTTTTGTATCGGGTAATTCCAAAATCAAGTCCTCACCATAAACCGCTGCAGGCGTTTGGAATCCAAGTTTGAAATTGCCGGCCAACAGTTTTTGTACAATGAGTAAACTGCTATGAGCGGTTAAGCTATAGCCATCCTTTACGCTCATAGTAGCCTGTATTGTTTTGCCCTGTTTATTGTGCACCTTCCCCCAAACCATGCTGCTGCCAGTTGCTCTTGCCTCATCAGAAGGTCCAGCAGGCTTTGCATTGATTTTTTTGAGTGCATAGTTACGTACTAGGGATGTTTTCAGTAGCCAATTAAAGGTCTTTTGCCAGCGTAGCAATTTGAATATTTTTGGGGCAATACCTGTATAGGTTTCAATATTGGGTATACCAGTTGTAAAATGAGCGGTAGAAATATCTCCCCAGGGAATGGTCATGGCAAACAATTTCTTGCGCTTATCCGGCTCCACAGAAAAGTCGACCCACATGCCCTTGTGGCCAAGCGGTGTGGATTTAATTTTTCCATTTTCCCTAACAGCCCCACCTTCTCCTAAGCCCATCACCATAGTGGTGGCAGTTCCGTGCGATAAGCCGCCACCTATGGATGCAAAAGCCAGTTGAAGCAAATGGGCATCTGGTAATTTTTTTGAAAGGAACAGTGCCATACAATCGGTAGGCACTACATCAAATCCAACTCCAGGCATCAGCATGATTTTTGCTTGAATGGCGGCTTCATTGAATTGTTTGGCCATTTCAAATACGGGAATTTCGCCGGTGATGTCTAAATAGTGTGTATGGGTTGCGATACAGGCTTCCATCATCGGCCTAGCGGTTATCTGGAAGGGCCCCGCTGCATGAAGTACCAATGAGCACTCAGATAAAATTGCATGAAGCGCTTTGGTATCTGCAAGATCTACAATTCGATAGGGCAACTGCAATTCCGTGGCCAAAGATCGGATCGCTTCTTCATTTCGGCCGGCAAGAATCGGTTGAAGACCATAGGTTGCGGCAAGTTTTGCGATTAATACGCCTGTGTAACCATTTGCACCATATAAAAGAAATTGTTTGTTACCCATCATGAAATCTTTAATAAAATATAATCCTGCAAAGAAGGGAAATGTCCATTGGTCAAAATTGCTGCGATTTAATTAACTGCTAGCCGATTCCATATAGCTTTCTATCGGTTCACAGGTACAGATAAGATTGCGATCACCAAAAGTATTGTTTACCCTGCTCACACTAGGCCAAAATTTATTTCCAGTTACATACGGTAATGGAAATGCGGCTTGTTGACGGGTATAGGGTTTTGTCCAATCATCGGCGCAAATCACTTGCTGTGTATGAGGTGCATTTTTTAAAACATTTTCTTTTTTATCTACAGCCCCTTCTTCAATTGCTTTTATTTCATTAAAAATTCCAATCAGCGCATCACAAAAACGATCCAGTTCAGCCTTGTCTTCACTTTCTGTTGGCTCAATCATCAATGTGCCGGCCACGGGAAAAGAAAGGGTGGGTGCATGGAAGCCATAGTCCATCAACCGCTTGGCTACATCCTCTGCCTCTACTCCTGCACTGATTTTAAAAGGCCGTAGGTCAACAATAAATTCGTGTGCGGCAGTGCCATTTTTTCCAGCGTAAAGAATTTTATAATATTTCTCCAATCTTGCTTTCATATAATTGGCATTCAGAATAGCATATTCGGTTGCATTGCGAATTCCTTTTGCACCCAGCATTTTGATGTAAGCATAGCTGATTAATAAAATACTCGCACTACCATAGGGGGCCGCACTCACCGCATGTGTGCGGGTAGCCGACTGCTCCAAGTTAACATGGCCAGGCAAAAAAGGAACCAATTGTTTTGCCACACAAATTGGTCCAACACCCGGTCCGCCGCCGCCATGGGGGATGGCAAATGTTTTGTGTAAATTCAAATGACATACATCTGCTCCAATCATACCCGGACTGGTTAGTCCAACCTGGGCATTCATATTAGCACCGTCCATGTATACCTGTCCGCCATATTGGTGAATGGTATCGCAGATTTCTTTGATACTTTCTTCAAAAACGCCGTGGGTAGATGGATAGGTAACCATTAGGGCGGATAGTTCATTTTTATGTTCTGCCGCTTTTTCTTTCAGATCAGCTACATCAATATTTCCGGCCTCATCACATTTGGTAACAATTACTTTCATTCCGGCCATTACTGCACTTGCAGGGTTGGTGCCATGTGCAGAAATTGGAATCAACACCACATTGCGATGGTGATCTCCTCTGGAGGCGTGGTAGGCTCGGATAGTTAATAAGCCAGCATATTCTCCCTGAGCACCACTATTGGGCTGTAGTGAAGTGCCGGCAAAACCCGTGATTACACTTAAATAATTTTCCAATTCTTTTATCACCTGTTGAAAACCAATTGTTTGGTCAGCAGGCGCAAAGGGATGCAGTTTGCTAAACTCCGGCCAGCTTACAGGAATCAATTCGGTAGCTGCATTCAACTTCATGGTGCAACTGCCTAGGCTAATCATGGAAGTATTGAGGCTTAGATCCTTGTTTTCCAAAAATTTGATGTACCGCATCATTTGGCTTTCGCTGTGGTGCGAGTTAAAAACAGGATGTAATAAAAAAGTACTGCTTCTTTTTAGACCTGCAGGAAATTCAGCTACAGTAGTTTCATTGGATGGGGTGGTATTTGTTTTACCGAGGGCTTCAGCAAACACTTGTAAAATTCGATTTATATCAGTACTACTCGTAGTTTCATCTAAACTGATACCCACTGCTCCGTCTGGGAAGTAGTTGAAATTCATTTCATGGCGCTCGGCCACTGTTTTTAGTTTGGATGCATTTGCACCTGTTACTTTTAATGTATCAAACCATTTACCATTCAATTGTTGAAGCCCTAAAGCGGCAAGTCCGGTTGCTAATTGTACACTGAGCAAGTGGATTCTTTTTGCAATATTGGTAATACCCGCTGCTCCGTGATAAATCACGTACATCGCGGCCATATTGCTTAGTAGGGCTTGGGCAGTGCAAATATTGCTAGTAGCTTTTTCACGTCGAATATGCTGCTCCCTAGTTTGTAATGCCATCCGCAAACAACGATTGCCTTGGGCATCTATACTTACACCGATGATGCGACCTGGAATGGTACGTTTAAAATCATCTTTGGTGGCAAAAAAGGCGGCATGTGGTCCTCCAAATCCCATCGGCACACCAAGTCTTTGCGAAGAGCCAATGGCAACATCGGCACCCAATTCTCCTGGAGGGGTTAACAGCGTTAACGATAAAAGATCGGTAGCCATTATTACCATGGCATTCACTGCATGGGCAGCAGAAATAAAAGACCGGTAATCAACTACTGCTCCATTGCTATCGGGGTATTGAACAATGGCACCAAAATACAATTCATCTAGCACCACTTTTGCGCAATCACCAAATACCAATTCAATGCCAATGGGCTCGGCGCGCGTGATTAACACATCTTTTGTTTGGGCAAATATTTTTTCATCCACAAAAAATCTTGGAGCGGAAATATGATCTTG
>CANJAW010000338.1:0-3590 GCA_947472215.1 Chitinophagaceae bacterium | reverse complement strand
TCATCAGCTGCAATGGTAAAGCAAGTAAGTGGCTGAAGATCATTAGACACAAGGCCTGAGCCGATATGGCTAAAATTCAGTTCGAGTTTATTTTCGCTGATCAAAGCAGATTGAAAAACTGGCCCTGAATATTCCAATGAATGCTGCTGATAGTTTTTTGCTAATGCAATCAAAGCCAAACGGTGAGCAACTTCCCATTTATAGGAAGGATGAATATCATTCAAATTGTCGACCAAGTCGGTGGTAACGGCCATTCCGGTATTTTTCAAAGAAAGGGATTGGGTTTGTGCTTCCCAAAAAGATGGCAGTAATAACTTGCTGAGTTGTTTTATACTCTTTCGGGAAGAATATAGGTAAGGTGATATTTGTACATAGTAAAAAGGCAAATTTTTATCCTTAAAAAGCGTTCGCCAAGTATTGACCAACAGTTCCATTTTGTGGGGATAGGTAACCTGGTCTTCAATCATACAATTGGATTCGCCCTGGTACCACAACACACCTTTAACTGCGAAAGGAATGAGTGGCTCAATTAATCCCTTATACATTTGGCCCGGATGCATACCGTCAATTGTAAAATTTGGACTTGATACACTATCCTTAAATACAGCAGATTGAATCCAACTCCACTCAGGCACCCATTGTTCTATCCTAGTACCACCCCAGGAAGAAGATATTATACCAATGGGAACGTTGGTATTTTCATAAATTTCTTTTGCGAAAAAATAGCCAATGGCTGATGCATAACGAACGGTGGTATCATCACCGGTGGTCCAACCATTCGTTGGTAACAGAGGAATCTTTTTTAGATTTTTTTCTACATAGATATAACGAATGCCGTCAGGTTTCGATTTGGACAATTCCTCTTCTGCAACATCAATCCCTTTTTTTGGAGCAGCATGTTTTTTTAATTTCCGGTCAAATGTGTATTCCATATTACTTTGACCAGAGCAAAGCCATATGTCTCCAACGAGTATATTTTTAAAAACTATCCGATTCGATGCCTGGATAACTAATTCTTTTGGATCAAAAGAAGCCTTCATTGCCCATAAACTAACGCGCCAATTGCCTTCACTATCTGCAATTACTTTTTTCACCTGATTGGCAAAGGAAACGGTTACTTTTTCACCCACTGCGGCTTTCCCCCAAACAGGCACGGGTTTTCCCCTTTGCAAAATCATGTTATTTGAAAATATGGCTGGCAAAACAACCTGTGCCCCAGTAGTTATCCCAATGGACAAAAAACAAAAAAATAGAAGTAACCTTGCAATAATTTTATAGCGTTTCATATATTATGGTATAGTTCAAATAAAATTAGGTGTTTATCAAGAACTACCATCCTGAAGTATCCTGCAAAGGCATTCAATCTA
Organism: Chitinophagaceae bacterium; assembly: GCA_947472215.1. Classification (GTDB taxonomy): domain Bacteria; phylum Bacteroidota; class Bacteroidia; order Chitinophagales; family Chitinophagaceae; genus Ferruginibacter. The sequence goes on along the minus strand of CANJAW010000338.1, from coordinate 2,223 downwards.
AAAACCTGCATTCCCTCTTCCTCCTTTTGAACGGCTTCCACCAAAATCAGTCCTTGGCTGCATACTTCGCTGACCACTCATCCCAGTAGGTTTTTTTCCGCCAAATTTATTCAAATTATACATAAAACTAACCATAAAGAAGCGCCTTAATACTTGTGTATAGTCATCCTCAATGTAATTATCACCAATGTTGCGGGTAATACTTTTATTTTGATTCATGATATCATACACGCTAAACCTAACCTCCCCATTCTTCTTTTTAAAAAGATACTTAGAAGCACTAACATTCCACATGGGAATACTTTGATTAAACCCATCCGTTCTTCCGCTATTGATATAATAATCGAAATCGTTGGAGAGATTAACTAATTTCAATATAGTGTAAGTGATGTCTAGCGAATAATTATGTGAAAAATATTTATTGCTCAATTGCTGATTAACAGTGTAAGTAGCTTCATTATAGGTAAAATTGGCACTAGCCCCTACATCTAATTTATCTTGTATGTTATAATTAAAGTTAACCCGTTGATTAATCTGCTTAGTGTAATTGTAATTATTTTGTTTAAACAATACACTCAAATCTCGATTGAATCGCAGGGAGGTAGTTAAATTAAGATTCATTGGACTTCGTTTACCAGAAGCTACTTTTTTTAAGGGTATTCCAACGGTTCCTGAAAACGAAATATTATAAGTTCCATCCACATTCACCGGCTTAGTAAGCAAAATAGAATTGCTAAAAGAATCAATACTATTTACGATTTTATTACTGGTGACATTTGCAGTAATATTGGTGTTCAAATAAACAAAATTGGTAACATTAAAAGTGTTAAAACTAAAATTAAAGACATTATTAAATTCCTGTTTCAGATTGGGATTACCAGTACGGTAATTCAATTGATTACTTACATTGAGTACATCTTGTAACTGAGTGACAGTGGGAGCTCGAGTACTACCCCGGTAATTAAAACGAAGACTTTTTCTTGTTCCAAGATTATAATTAAAACTGCCTGAGGGAAAGAAATTAATGTATTGCTGTTTCATGGTACTATCCTTTCCAGTAACGGCCCTATTACTCAAATTGTCCATAGAGGCAACTTGAACAGCCCCACCTAATTGGTAATCATACTTTGCATTTTTTACCCTAAAATTGGTTCCAATTCGACTGGCAACAAAGGAGTTTTCAAAATAATTGGTGAGCGGTTTATTAATGCTATCAAACTTACCTGTTAACGCATTGAAATCATAGGTTTTGCGATCTGACTCGCTTTGATTATTACTATAGGCATAATTTAATTCCAGGATTTTATTTTTTCCAACCATCTCAGTAAGGGATGTACTAAGGGTATTATTAAATGAATGGGTAAATTGATCATTTTGTTGTTGGCGGTTTTGCAAACGTCGAATACTAGCATCTTTATTGTAAAAAGTATAGGGTGAGGCATTCAACCCTTCCCCATCACTTTCACTTACACTGGTATTCCATCCAATGGTAAAAGTACGACCAGCTTTATGAAAGCGATGTCGAAATAATAAATTATTTCCTACGTTCCATCCGTCTCTGGTATTACTCCGTTGGCTACTTCCACCGATTGCTTGATAATCAGTAACCGATCCTACTGCTCTTGTTGTTACAGAATCATAGGTAATCGATGTAGAATGCTGAACGCCTACTGTCGGTATCAACAAAATAGAATTCATGCTATCAATTCGGTATTCAAAACGGGTATTAAAGGTTTGATTAAGGCTTTTGTTATTACTATAGGAATCATCCTTACTGTAGGAGACAGAGTCATTAGGGAAAAAATTCTGCCGAAAACTATTGCTTCTAACAATTGTAGTGGTATTAGCAGCAAAATAATTACCACTAAAATCTATCTTAGGGCTTATCGAATTTCTATAATTAAGCCCCACATTCCACGACTCGGTATTTCCATTAGGGGCATCTGTAATCAATGCTCCTCCACGGCCTCCAGCCCCGCCCCTGTTACCACCGCCACCAGCTCGATTATTGCCCCCGCCACCAGAAACACTAGTCATTCCTCCCATGTTGCCAATCATATCATTGGATGAAAAGCCTAGTTTATTTACATTATTTACTCCTCCAACAATGGAGGCCTGTCTTTTATCATTAAATGAATTGGCAGACAGATTGGAAGCATACCGGTCACTACTACCCGCACCAGCACTCGCACGTCCGAAATATCCCTTTTTACGATCTTTTTT
>CANJAW010000337.1:0-3608 GCA_947472215.1 Chitinophagaceae bacterium | reverse complement strand
TTACTTTTGTATCGGTTTTTCATAGGATATTGGATTTTAAACCGGGGCTGGATTTTTATCCTGGCCCTCTTTTTTTTTACCCATTCCTTCTCTTTTTAAACCCACTAAAAGGACCTTCGAACATCAACTGGGATTTACTTTCTCAATAGCCATCCTCCACACAACTAGTGATAATAGGCTCATATTTGAACCGACAGGGTAGTAATAATTTCGATCGCTTCGCTATTTTTTTTGACAATGACGAAAGTCAGCTAGTAAGATGATAGTCATTTTTGTTTGCCGCTTTTTATTGAGAGATATTAGCGACTCACCTTTCAAACGAATGACATGCAAGAAAAAAAATTTTGCCAGAGTTGCTTAGTGCCGATAGCCACCCCAACCATGAATGGAACTAATCAAGATGGTAGCCTCAATAAAAAATTTTGTAGAAATTGTTACCAAAATGGCAGCTTCACGGCACCAGAAATCACCCTCGAGGAAATGGAAGATAAGGTTAAAAAAACTCTAGAAGCCAATCGGATTCCTCCAAATGTGATTGATCTGTCGATTAACTATTTACCCCGATTAGCTAGATGGAGAAATTGAATTGAATATTCCTGATTATTTATCTTTTGTAGGATGTTGTTTCTCCAATTTCTTAAAATACCCTCGTAATAAAAAGCTATGCTTTAATGCCTCCATATTTTGGTTAAATCCATCAGTGCCCTGCTGGACATTATCTAGACTAGAGGTTACCTTTTTTGCCAGCAGCGAATCCCTAAGCAATGCGTGAAGGGAGCCATTACCTTTAGTGACATCTAGCCTGAAATCCGATACCACTCCTCTAACTTCCCCAGCAAGTGAGTCGGCCTGCTCTCCCACCCTTTTAATTTTCACAACAGCCTCTGCCAAGTTTTTTGCTAAAGTCTCATCCGTCATAATTGCCCCTAGCAAACCCTTCCCTCCCTTCATTTCAATAACCATCTGGTCGAGATTTTCCAAAATACTGCCAGCTTTACTGGTAGCTTCTCGAATATGGGCTACCGATAATTTTAGATCTTTGGGAATGTATGGATCGGATAGCAATGCCCACAAAGCACTACTGCTATTAATTCGTTGCACCGTCGTTTTTAAATTGGCTGCAACAATTGCAACATCATTGTTGGTATTGAAAAGTGTTTGAAGCATATCATCCGGACTTATCGCCTTTTTGGCTACCAATATATCCTCTTCCATAGCCAAAGGGGCGTGAACCTTCGATGGAACTATATTAACCACCTTATTACCGACCAATCCATCAGTACCGATCGATACCATCGCATTATTTCGAATAATCTGGAGCATTTTTTTATCAATAATCATCGAAATTTCAATCACCGTATCATTTACAATTTTAATGTTCTTTACAGTGCCTGCCTGAATGCCAGAAAAACGAACATTATTACCGGCAACCAATCCCTGTACATTCTCAAACCTTGCCTTCAGCACATAAGTGGCCCCAAATAAGCTTCTATTGGCCCCAATCATATACAACAATACAACAAGGAACAACAAACCTCCCAGTACAAAAGCACCTAATTTGATATTATTGACACTCCTATTTTCCATACTTTTTTATTACTCAAAAAATTGTTTCACTTTTGGGTCCATATTTTTAGCTAACTGGTCAAAACTGCCATTTGCATAACAATTCCCCTCAATCAACATTACCACCCGACTACTAGCCAATCTAACACAGTTCATATCATGAGAAATGATTAGTGAAGTGGTAGTATATCGCTCCCTTATTTCAACCATCAGATTGATGATTTCTTTAGCAGTTATAGGATCAAGGCCAGTAGTTGGTTCATCATATAAAATAATTTCCGGTTTCAAAATCAATGTCCGGGCAAGCGCAATCCTTTTACGCATCCCCCCCGACAATTCAGCCGGCATACGATCGATGGTATGCGCCAATCCCACTTCCTCCAATGCTTGCTGAACCATGTCGTTTACCTCGTTTTGTGTAACGGATATCCAGTGTCGGCGAAGTGGAAATTCTAAATTTTCTCTTACCGTCATTGAGTCGTACAAGGCATTACTTTGAAACAAAAAACCAACCTTCGCCCTTATCTTGTCTAATACATCATTTTTAATATCAGGAATATTAGTTCCGAACATCCTAATACTACCACTATCGGGTGTAAGTAAACCAATGATACATTTAATCAACACTGACTTGCCTGAACCTGATTTTCCCAATACCACAACATTTTCACCTTTTGCTATTTCTAGATTAAAATCAGCCAATACCTTATTAGCACCAAAAGACTTGTAAAGATGCTCAATATTCAGTACTGGTTCTCCTACCAAAGCATCCTCCTTACCAGCATTGCTATCCAATAATAACGAGTCGTACATTTTAATCAATTTAAGCCCAGTACATCTGTTACCTGAACTGCCAGTAAATCAATAATAAAAATCATAACGGATGAAAGCACCACCGCAGAATTAGCAGAGCGTCCCACCCCTTCGGTACCCTTATTACTATTAAACCCTTTATAGCACCCAATTAAACCAACGGCGAAGCCAAAGAAATAACTCTTAATAAATGCGGGTAATACATCGCTGAACGTGATGCTATTGAAAACTTGAGTCCAAAACAAATAAAAACTTGTATTACCCCGGATATTTACTCCCAACCATGATCCATATAAAGACACCGCGTCTCCCAACAAAACTAGGACAGGTAACATGAAAGTAGCAGCCAATACCCTTGTTACCACTAAGTATTTAAACGGATTGGTACCACTTACTTCCATTGCGTCAATCTGTTCAGTAACTTTCATTGAACCCAACTCTGCACCAATACTACTTCCAATTTTTCCGGCAAATATTAAAGCGACAATTACAGGACCAATTTCACGGATAATAGCAATCCCCACAATTGCAGGAAGCTGTGAAGCAACCCCATAATCCTCCATAGAGGGACGCAACTGAATGGTGAGTACTAGACCCAAAATAAAGGCGGTTAAGCCTACAAGCGGAAGTGACCTATAACCGATAACAAAACATTGACGAAGCATCTCAGCTATTTCGTATCGGGGCCTAAACCACTGACTAAAAAAACGACCGGCAAACCGGGATATATCCCCGGCTTCATTTAAAAAAAATTTCAAGTTGGGTAGGTAAGAGGCAATCATTATTACAGGGGAGTTTGTCGATATACAAGTTAAACAAAATATAGCACTTAAATTAATTTATTATTGACACAAATAAAGAGAATTATTTTACTATTACAGCACCATTATCAATAAATTTTATTCTACATAATTATCCTTTTTTTCATTCGAACTGAAGCTAGAGATAATGGTTACGTATGAATGCTAAGCAGCCGATTTTCTCCATTCAAAATACTATTCAAATTTTTACTTAGCTGCTCCTTTTCATGAACCCATTGTTGGTTTACCTGAACAAGTATATTTTGTTCTTCCAAATTAAACGAATCTAAACTGGTTGATTTTAATAAAATAATTGCGGTGCACAGGTCCTGAAATTTCCCTAGATCTTCTAGCAGATATTTTAAAAATGAATCGTCAGGAGAATTAAAAATAGTTGTTGGTACAATAGCAGATAAAATCGCTTTCTCA
>CANJAW010000336.1:0-3628 GCA_947472215.1 Chitinophagaceae bacterium | reverse complement strand
AGGATCAGTTGATTTTTCGATACAGCTGTAGATTCAATGGAGTAAAGTGGTCTATACATCTAGACAGCCTCAATGGGCCTTTATTAACTTCCGTTCAACTGGAAATCTCGAAAGGATGGAAAACTGCATCCGTCAATATTTCCCCAGTCAATGGAAGGCATAATTTATTTTTTAAAATGAACAGCGCTGCATCTGCTGATGCAACCGCGGTGACATTCGACTGGTTTAATTTTTGTGACCGTTTTCCTGGCAAGGGTAATCCAGGATTTGAATTAGCTAACCAGCAATTTAATGAACTGCTGAATGCAGAAGCTCAGGCTACTCCGGTGATGGTTGAAAATAGCCCCGAGCTATTTAGACCTTCCCATATATTTGTAAGAGGAAACCGAATGGTGAAGGGTAAGGAAGTTACTCCAGATGTGCCTCATGTGATGAATCCAATGCCTGCCAATGCACCCAAAAATAGGCTCGGAATGGCGATGTGGCTAACCGATAAAAAAAATCCGTTGGTGGCCAGAACAATGGTAAACCGTTTATGGGAACAATTGTTTGGATTTGGCATTGCAGAAACACTGGAAGATATGGGAACACAGGGGATTTCACCCACCCACAAAGATTTACTAGACCATTTATCATGGCAATTTGCAAACGACTTTAACTGGAGTATAAAAAAATTATTAAAGGAAATGGTGCTTTCCGCTACCTACCGACAAGACTCCAGGATTACCAAAGAATTATTACAAAAAGATCCCAATAATAAATTGTATGCAAGAGGGCCACGAGTAAGATTATCTGCCGAACAGATCAGAGACCAAGCATTAAGTGTAAGTCATGTACTAAGTAATAAAATGTATGGCAAGAGTGTTATGCCTTTTCAACCGGATGGATTATGGCGATCACCTTATAATGGAAACACCTGGAAAATTAGTGAAGGGGAGGATCAGTTTAGGCGTGGTCTGTACACCTATTGGAAAAGGTCAGCCCCCTACCCATCGATGCTTACCTTCGACGGAAGTGCCAGGCAGGTTTGTATTACCAGAAGGATTAGGACCAATACTCCGCTGCAAGCATTGACTATTTTGAATGATTCAAGCTATATCATTATGGCAAGGCATTTTGCCAATCGTATGAATGAACTAGCTGGAAAGGATATCAGTAAAAAAATTGGAAAAGGATACGAGTCGATGATGTACAAATCCATCACTGAAAATAGGTTAAAAGCCTTAATGAATTTATATACTACTTCATTTAATAAATTTAAAAAAGACCCTTTGGCCACTTGTGAATTATTGGGTCTGCCCGATAGTATGCCCAATGCTGAAACAGCTTCCCTTGTGATAGTGGCAAGTGCGATGTTTAATATGGATGAGTGGTTGAATAAAAATTAGGTCACTGTATGGATGATGAGAGAAATTCATACAGCGAAATATTGTGCCCCATTTTGGATGGTATAAAATATTGGAAGGAGGTTATTTAAGTGCAGGATAAAATTGATTTTTAATACATAATGAATGAAGCGCAGGAGCAATAAATTTATATTATGAATAAGGATATCCATAACCAGCGATTGCTGAAGGAAGCGGAGCATGCTATTTTGCAGCAATATACCCGCCGTCATTTTTTAAAGGAGGGAGCCATGGGTTTTGGTGCCTTGGCATTGGGTTCACTGCTGGGAAGTTGTGGTGACAATTCATCCACCGCTTCCAACAACTTATTTGATGCTGCCAATCCGCTTGCATCCAGGCCGCCAATGTTTCCGGGCAAAGCAAAATCCGTCATTTACTTACATATGGCCGGTGCTCCTTCTCAATTGGAATTGTTTAGTTATAAACCTGAATTAGCTAAACTTGATGGGCAGGACTGCCCGCAATCGCTATTGGCGGGTAAAAAATTTGCATTCATACAAGGCGTTCCAAAAATGCTGGGGCCTCAGGCAAATTTTAGACAACATGGAAAAAGTGGATTATGGCTGTCAGATAATTTGCCGCACCTATCTACAGTCATCGATGATATTGCAATGCTTAATGCAGTTACCACCGATCAGTTCAATCATGCACCTGCACAATTATTAATGCATACAGGTTCAGCCCGACTCGGCAGACCAAGTACTGGTTCATGGGTAACATATGGTATGGGATCTGAAAATAAAAATCTGCCCGGCTTTGTAGTACTAACATCAGGAGGAAATGATCCTGATGCTGGAAAGAGCGTATGGGGAAGTGGATTTTTGCCAAGTGTATACCAGGGAGTACAATGCAGAAGCGAAGGAGATCCGGTATTGTTTATAAAAGATCCAAAGGGAATAGATCGTGATTTGAGAAAGGCTTCCATAGATGCCATCAACAAAGTCAATCAGGAACAATATGAAGAATATAATGACCCTGAAATACTCTCCCGTATTGCTCAATATGAGATGGCATATAAGATGCAAATATCCGTACCCGAGGTAATGAATATTAACGACGAACCGCAATATATCCATGATATGTATGGAACCAAACCAGGAGAAGCCTGCTTTGCCAATAATGTTTTGTTGGCAAGAAAGCTAGTGGAAAAAGGGGTTCGCTTTGTACAGTTGTTTGACTGGGGATGGGATGCTCATGGTGACTCTGCAGGCAATGCAGTGGATATTGGATTGGTAAATAAATGTAGGAAAGTAGATAAACCCATCACAGCATTGCTGCTTGATCTAAAGCAAAGAGGCTTACTGGATGAAACACTGGTAATTTGGGGATCCGAATTTGGAAGAACCCCCATGCTGGAAAATAGGGAAGGCAAAATAATGCCTTTCAAAGGAAGAGACCACCATGGTGCTGCATTCAGTATGTGGATGGCAGGAGGAGGAATCAAAGGAGGCACTTCCTATGGCGAATCAGATGAAATTGGCTATAATATTGTTAGCGGCAAAACGGAAGCCTTCGATATACAGGCCACTATTTTAAACCAGCTAGGTTTTGACCATGAAAAATTCACCTACGAATCACAAGGCCGCCCATTCAGACTGACAGATGTTAGTGGAAAGGTTATAACGGATATTATTACTTAAATAATGCTTCTTTCGGAAAGCAATTTTTATTATGAACCAAGATAGAAGAAAATTTATTAAAAACTCCGTATCAGCCTCTGCTGCACTGTATTTGTCATCCCTAGAATCATTTTCTCAACCGAAACAATCTGTATTTTCTATGCATAAAAATTATAAACTAACCATCATGGCTACCAGCTGGGGCTTTGATGGATCAATGGATGAATTTTGCGCCAAAGTAAAAAAAGAAGGGTACGATGGGGTAGAACTATGGTGGCCCACAAATAACAAAAATACGCAGGATGAAATATTTACGGCATTAAAAAAACATGGATTGGAAATCGGTTTTTTATGTGGAAGCTCACAGGAGGACCCTCAGGAACACCTAGAATATTATAAAAAAATGATTGATGCCGCTGCAAAACAAACAATACAGCGGCCACTGTATATTAACAACCACTCCGGAAGAGACCATTTTAGTTTTGATCAAAACAAAAAATTTATTGAACATGCCAATGCGCTGGCAAAAGAAACCGGTATCTCCATCGTGCACGAAACCCATCGAAGCAGAATGTTATTTGCGGCACATATCACCAAACAATT
>CANJAW010000335.1:0-3634 GCA_947472215.1 Chitinophagaceae bacterium | reverse complement strand
CTCCTGGAAGCATTTGCTTTTATTGTGCCAAACAACATTTTTTGATTGGGGGCGATGTATTGTTTCAAGGAAGCATCGGCAGAACGGACTTGCCTTTGGGTGATCACGAGGCTTTAATACATCATATTAAAACTAAATTACTGGTATTGCCAGAAGAAACGGTAATATATAGTGGTCATGGAGCAACTACCACTATTGGCGAGGAAAAGGCGAATAACCCCTATCTAAGGTGAAATAGCAGCGGCCGATAGCTGCAGGGATTTCCATTTTTTTTCGTAATTCATGATTGATACGATAAAAAAAGCCCTATCAGGGGTTATTTATTTTCCATACATAGCTCTATTAAAACACTGTTGGTTCCTTTTGGATGTAAAAAACATACCAATTTATTATCCGCCCCCAGTTTGGGTATTTCGTTTAACAGTGTAAACCCTTCCGTTTGTAACCTTGCCATTTCGGCCTCGATATCGGCTACTTCAAGTGCAATATGATGAATTCCTTCCCCTTTTTTTTCAATGAATTTGGCAATGACCCCATCTTGGGTACTGCTTTCCAATAGTTCAATTTTTGTATCACCCTTTTGAAAAAAGGCGGTATTTACTTGTTCTGTTTCAACTATTTCGGTCTTATAACAATCTGTATTAAGTAGCTTTTCAAAAAGCGGGATCGAAATTGAGAGTTCTTTTACGGCAATACCAATATGTTCAATTTTTAGCATAGATGAGTTTTTTGACTGTTTTGGTGCTCAATGTTTACGAAATAGGTAAAATGAATGGCTCGAAGCCTTGGAGAGGGCTTAAATAAATCCATTTATTGTAAATTTGCATTGTAATATAAAAATAGAAGAATATGTTGAAGTTACCGATTTATCTAGATAACAATGCTACCACCCCAATGGACCCGAGGGTTTTGGAAGCGATGACCCCTTATTTTTTAGAGCATTTTGGCAATGCGGCCAGCCGTAATCATCCTTTTGGCTGGGAAGCAGAAGAAGCAGTAGACTATGCACGTGAGCAGGTGGCTAAATTAATTGGTGCCGATCCAAAAGAGATCATTTTTACAAGTGGTGCTACTGAGGGCGATAATCTGGCAATTAAGGGCATTTTTGAAATGTATGCAAGTAAAGGCAATCATATTATTACTGCTACCACTGAACATAAAGCAGTGTTGGATACTTGTAAGCATATTGAAAAAGCAGGGGGAGAGGTGACTTATTTGAAGGTAAAGCCGGATGGTTTAATCGATCTGAATGAGTTGGAAGCAGCTATTCGCCCCACTACTATTCTAATAGCGATTATGTATGCCAATAATGAAATTGGAACAGTTCAGCCAATTAGTGCAATTAGCGCCATTGCTAAAAAACACGGGGTGCTACTTTTTACAGATGCTGTACAGGCGGTAGGTAAAATTCCGGTGGATGTAAACAAAGATGGAATTGACTTAATGGCATTTACTGCCCATAAAATGTATGGTCCCAAAGGAGTGGGTGCCCTATATGTTCGAAGAAAAAATCCTCGTGTAAAAGTTACCGCACAAATGGACGGGGGCGGACACGAAAGAGGAATGCGTAGCGGAACACTCAATGTACCCGGTATAGTAGGATTTGGTAAAGCCTGTGAAATATGTATGCAGGATATGGAAGCAGATACCAAACGAATCAGCAAACTAAGGGATAAGTTGGAAACGGAATTAATGAAGCTGGAAGAGGCGTATATCAATGGAAGTACCGAACACCGTTTACCACATGTGACCAATATTTCTTTTAAGCATGTAGAAGGAGAAGGGTTGTTGATGGGATTCAATAAAAATATCGCATTAAGTTCCGGCTCGGCTTGTACTTCTGCTTCACTCGAACCATCTTATGTGTTGAAAGCATTGGGTTTAGGGGATGATTTGGCACACAGTTCACTTCGTTTTGGCCTTGGCCGTTTCACCAATGAGGAGCAAATTGATTATACCATCAAGGCTATCAGCGAAACGGTACTAAAGTTAAGGGATATGAGCCCGCTCTGGGAAATGTATAAGGAGGGGATAGATTTAAGTAAAATTGAGTGGGCAGCACATTAATTTATAAATAAACAAAATAATAAGTAGGAAACTTAGTTAAAGTATTTGATTCATTTTTTAGTTTTCTTAATTTCACATTTTTAAATTTTACAACTATGGCATATTCAGAAAAAGTGATTGATCATTACCAAAATCCCAAAAATGTGGGTACGCTTGATAAAAGCAGTAAAAATGTAGGTACTGGGCTTGTAGGAGCGCCTGAATGCGGCGATGTAATGCGTTTGCAAATTGAAGTAGATGATGCAACTGGAATGATTACAGATGCAAAATTTAAAACTTTTGGCTGTGGTTCGGCGATTGCTTCTTCTTCTTTGGCTACAGAATGGCTAAAAGGAAAAAGTATCGATGAGGCCCTTACTGTAGATAATATGGATTTTGTAGAAGAGTTAAATCTTCCGCCAGTAAAAATTCACTGTTCTGTATTAGCAGAAGATGCGATCAAAGCAGCTATCAATGATTACAGGGTTAAGAATGGCATGGATTCGATTAAGTTTGAAGAAAGTGTGGTTCACTAGGCCTTTGCATGCCTATTCAAAGGATGGGCTGTAAGGTAAATAAACGAACAAAAGTTGTAGAACATGAGTAGTAATGTTGTAAATATATTGGACAATGAAGTAGCAACAACAGTTGCTCCTGTAGCCTTGGATAATGCTATTTACATAAGTGACAAGGCAAAGGCAAAGGTTATTACGCTAATGAAGGATGCAGGTTTGGCAGAGGATCCGTCCTATTTTTTGCGAGTAGGCGTAGTAGGGGGAGGATGTAGTGGCCTAAGTTATAAAATGGACTTTGACAATGAGCAAAAGCCAATGGATCAATCTTTTGAAGATAAGGGTATTAAAATTGTTACCGACCTCAAAAGCTTTTTGTACCTGGTAAATACCGAGCTGGAATTTAGTGATGGATTGAATGGGAAGGGATTTTTTTTCAACAATCCCAATGCTAGTAGAAGCTGTGGTTGTGGTGAAAGCTTTGCTGTATAATGTAATTTAAATTCCGCTGAAGTAAGTAGAGTGAATATCATATTCCCAGTTGCCAATGGTAGCTGGGCTTTTTTTTACTCCTCCTTCTCTAGGGGTTGTACTGTTTATTTATTTTAAAGGGTATCGATGTTTTTTCAGTTGACTTGATATTACTATTGGGGTAAAAGCTTGTAAAATTAAAGCTGAAATAAAAAAATCCCGCCTTGTGGGCGGGACTCAGCAGTTGGTTTTGGTAAACAACTATTGTCTGATAAGTATCTGAGGCAGGAAAGTTTTTTTAATAAAAAATCGATCGTCCTACGTTCAATTGGTAATTTATTGGCAGTTTAATCAACAACAATTCAAGACTATAGACAAAGGCTTTTTTTAAAACGCTGCATTGGGTTGATAAATTTTTAATAAAAATGAACCCAAGCGTCATATTGTAAATTATTCTATATAATCAAATTGACATCAATTAATATTTAAACAAAATTATTGTTGGCGCTAAGCTGTAAATTGCATCTAATTTTATCATTTATGTGGAGTATTTGTAAAAAGGAATTGCACCAATTTTTTAGTAACCTTACTGGATACATTGCCAT
>CANJAW010000334.1:0-3642 GCA_947472215.1 Chitinophagaceae bacterium | reverse complement strand
GGTATCGGCTATGGCTACTTTTTTTTCTGCATCAAACTGATTTCTTTGAATGGCCTGATTTTCCCTTCGCAAAGCATCGATGCTGCTGCGTTTTTCATCAAAAATTGTACGTTTGTCTTCCACCGCATTTTTCAATTCATCCAACTTGCCTTCCAATTCTTCAAGTTTTACCTCATCCTCTTTTATTTGCAGATTCGTAAATTGAATACTTTCATCAAGACCTTTCAACTGACCACCTGCCTTTTGTAAGAAATCATTCAGACTGGCTTCTCTTTCTTTTAGGTATTGTAAGCGTTGGGCGGTGAGACTTTTATCACTTTCTTTACTACGAACGGCTCCTAGCAAATCATTGAATGCATGTTGCATATCCTGCAGGGCTTTTTCCTGGGCAATAAAACCCAGTTTTTCCTGCTCCATCGCCGCATCTTCCACTGCGATAGCTGTTTCAAGCTCTATTCGCTTATCCACTTCGGCCTGCTGCTGGTGATTTAAATCTCGGTAAGTGATGTTAAAACCTTCCAGCGATGCCTTTGCCAATTCAATGCTAACATCCTTATATTCCTTCTTTATTTCAAAATATTTCTCAGCTTTTTTTGCCTGACTCTCCAAACTCTTCAACTGGTTATTGATCTCGAATAGTAAATCCTCTATTCGAGCTAAATCTTGCTCCGTAGCATCCAATTTAAGTTTTGCCTCTTTTTTACGCGTCTTATAAATGGTAATTCCAGCAGCCTGCTCGAGCATTTTACGGCGGCTATTTTCCTTATCCTTAATAATATCATCCACCATTCCCAACTCAATAATGGCATAACTGTCGGTACTTACACCGGTATCCATAAACAAGTTGTGAATATCCTTGAGCCGACAGGCAACATCATTGAGTCGATATTCGCTTTCCCCATTTTTATAATACTTACGGGTAACCGTTACCATATTAAACTCTGTAGGAAGTAAGTTCTTCGTATTCTCAAATGTAAGGCTAACTTCTGCCAATCCAGATGCAGAACGGCTCTTGCTACCATTGAATACCAGACTCTCTAAGTTTTCACTACGAAGGTTGCTGATTTTATGTTCACCAATTACCCAGCGAATACTATCAATAATATTACTTTTACCGCAGCCATTGGGCCCAATTACGCCAGTGATCCCCTCATCAAAATGAAGCACAGTTTTATCGGCAAAACTTTTAAATCCTTTAATTTCAAGACTCTTTAAACGCACGTTTCTATAATTTAGTAGGACGGCAAACCTACATAAAAATGCCTGATTTTGATACGCTGTTGAAAAGTTAGGCGTAAATGTACAGCACAGTTATTTAAATAGATTAACCTCCACAATTGAAAATATCAATACAGGCCTGTAAATATAGTGGACTAGGCCAAGAAATGAAGTTGAACTGATGTAGGAGTTATTAACGCAGAATGGGATGTTTTGCACAAATACATTCAATTTTATTTATATGTATTGATAAAATTTTCGCATTTTTGTGGATAATTCATAGCAAACCATTGAATGAAGGATTGGTTATATAAAATTTAATTTCAAATAACACTTCCTTAGGTATAAAATTTCAAGGCAAAAAAAACGATCTACAAAAAAGCTGCCTCCAAATGGAGGCAGCTGCAAGTATAGCCTAAGCTTTTCCAAAAAATTATTGCACGCTGATGGTAATTTTCTTGACTTTATTAGTAGGACTGGTAATCTCTAATTGGTAAATGCCAGCTACTAATCGATTCGCCAACTGAATATTTTCAGTGGAGGTATTCAATACATGAGAAATCTGATAGTTACCCAACACCTGACCAATAGTATTCAAGAGCCTTACCCTATATATTCCAGGAGGCATTTTATTCATTTGAATTTGAATATTATCTTCCGTAACTGGGTTGGGGAATACATATAATTCTGGGGTAGAGCGATTCATTTTAACCTTCACCACTTTACTGTAACCAACTACAGCATTATTGCTAAGGCTACGGATCCTATAGTAATAATAGCCAGGTAATGGTTCCTTATCCAGCCAGGCATAGGAAACTAGTTTTTTACCATTTCCGCAAGCCAAGCTAGAATCTAACTTTGTAAAACTAACTCCATTGCTTGAACGTTCAATATCGTAGGACTTACTATTATATTCATCGCTTACTTCCCACTCTACTGCAATATCATTACCCAGTACCGTTGCATTTATTTTAGTAAAACTAACAGAAGGACTAAATAGTACCCTAAACCGATTACTAGCAGCAGATAAAGGATTGGAGGATATTTCAAAGTCAACCTTAGTAATTCCATCCATAGTCAAGGGCGTTAATTTCTTAAGGTACTGATCCTCTAAAAAACCAGCCAAATTATCCTGTTGAATTTTACCAGCTACAAATTCAAACTGATATTTTTTTTGCCGATTCCTTGAAAAATTTAAAAATATGGTATCCCGGCTGGCGAGTAAGGGTCTTCGATTAATGGCCAAAGAAGTAGTGCCATTTGCCAATCCAATTGTTTCATACACATTACTCAATTTGATGGCATCTTGCATATCCACTCCAGCGTTAAAATAATCATCAAACTGAATTAAATTACCATCTGCCAAGGTACTAGTGCCATTATCATTCAGCAAATACAAATTTGTTTTAAAATACAGGGGCTCGGTAACTGGTCTAAAAAGCCCCTGGAGATTACTAGACGATTTCGTCGTCTCAGTAAACTTAATGGATGCTGTGGCGGCACTAGCGGTAATAACAAAAATAGCCTGACTTGATTCAATGAGCTTGGTCTGCCCGCCCGGACTTGAAGGGGTTGCTGTATAATTGCCCGAATTACTCATATCATCGATGACTACATAACCTCCTTGATCATTTCCTAAATAGGGATCCCAAGCATAAAATCGATTGTATAAATTGGTTCTTACCAATTTACTAAAATCTACCGGAGAAGCATAAGGATTGCCAACTAAAGTAAATGCCCCTAAACTAGGTGTAGCAGCAAATTGCTGATCGCCCGTTTGTAAAATACCGCTACTTTTTAAAGTGGTGGTATTACAATAATTAACATTCAAATTATTGGGAGTTCTATCTCCTCTTACAAAAATAAAAAAACCTTTATTATCCGAATTGCCAGTAGCTGTTGACAAATTGGTAGTTTTTGTATTGGTAATCGGAGAAAGCGCTGAGCCAATTTTTAATGAGGTATTATTAAGTGAGCTGGAGTCCAAGCCATTAGTACTGAAATTGGCGCCCGGGCCGGTAATATAGGTTCCTTTTCCAGAAGCAAAAACGCCATTATTTTGCCAAGTACTAAATATTGACCCCGCACCAGAAATTGGAGCCGTCAACAAACGCCATGCCCTTCGTGCAGGAAAATACCGCTCGACTGTTACTTTTCCTGAAAATTTATTACCAAAATTAACTCCTCCATTGGTGATATCAGTTACCCGAGCTGTGGCAGTAGCGTTGGAAGCCAATACAAGATTATCTCCAGTATTGAGCGTTGCATTGTTTACATTTCCAAAAGACAGGTCGCCGGTAATAATTAGACTTCCCAAGGTACTCGATACTGAAAGTCCGGTGACGTTACTTACTGTTAGATTCTTAATGCTGTTTGCTACAAATAAATTACCAGCTATATTTTGAGGAGATATATCATTAAATT
>CANJAW010000333.1:0-3651 GCA_947472215.1 Chitinophagaceae bacterium | reverse complement strand
AGTAAAATAAATTGAATCCCAAACTTTACCATATTACTCATCACTGAACTGAGCGGCATTACCAACCTTGGAAAATACACTTTTCCAAAGATGCCCGCATTGGCAAGAAATGTATTAGAAGTGGCAGTAAGACAGGCACTAAAATAATTCCAAATGCTAATACCACTCATATAAAACAATACTGGCTCAATACCATCGGTTGGTATATTGGCAATTTTCCCAAACACCATCAAAAAGACAATTGCGGTAAATACTGGTTGGATAAAATGCCAGAGCGGTCCTAGAATCGTTTGCTTATACTGTGCAGTGAAATCACGCATTACAAATAACCATAGCAAATCGCGGTATCGCCATAGTTCCCTAACATTTAGATCCAATAAGGCAGCTTTTGGCCTGATGACCAAATCCCAGGTTAATTGGTTTTTTTGGGTCGTTATCACGTTTTTTTTGGGTTTAGGGGTTTATTTGTTTAGAGGTTTAGGGGTTTAGGGGTTTATTAGTTTAGAGGTTTAGGGGTTTATTAGTTTAGAGGTTTAGGGGTTTATTAGTTTAGAGGTTTAGGTGTTTAGAATCTTGCTCCAATTATCCTTATACTTGTTATATCCAAACCTATTAAGCACCTTTTCACGGTTGGGTATATACGATTGTTGGTTTTTAAAAACTTGATTGATGGCAGCCGCAATTTCAACTACCTCATTTGGATTCACCAGCAGCCCAAAGTCTCCATTGCCCAAAGCATCTACCGAACCATCCCTATTACCGCCTATTACAGGCTTGCCGTAAAACATGGCCTCTATAAATACCAATCCGAAACCCTCCTTTTTACTGGGCATAATATAGAGATTGGCAATGCTGTAATGAGCTGCCAATTCCTCATCTGAAACAAATCCGGTGAAAATTATTTGATGTTGTAAATCCAATCCAGCAATAACAGAATCTAGCCTTTTCCTTTCTGCTGCATCATATTTACCCACCAATAAATATTTGATAGAAGGAAATTCTATTGCAAGCATTTTCATAGCATACAATACATTATCGTATCCTTTATATTGCTCCTTGGAGGAAAGTCGGGTTAGCGTCATTAACACCTTGTCTTGACCGCTAAACCCATAGCGTTGCAACAGCGCTTCCGCTTTGTCATTATTTGTTGGAATTTCCAAATATGGATTTAGGCAATTATTTAAAATGCTAACTCTGTGATTGGCTAATTTTTGAACAGCCACCATTTTATTTTTTGTAAATTGACTTACCGCAAGTACCCTGCTACATTTACTGAGCATCCTTTTTTTTATAAAAGAAAATGGACTCCATACTTCAATTCCATGTGCCAGTAAAATCAATTCCGTTTTGGGCGAAAACGTTTTTATTAAAAATCCTGCCAGCAATAAATTACTGTGACTTAATATCACCTGACGACTATTGATTCCCTTTCTAACCGCTTCATACACAAACCTCCATTTATTTTCTCCAAAACCACTGAACACCGACGCTGGAAAATATCTTTCATCTACATCCCCCTGTTTATCATACATTGAAAAAATGCTCACCGTTTCACCCAATTGCTCAGTGGCTATATCCTGTAATACCTTTCCAACTACCCTGGACACTTTTTCAATCCCCCCAGTAGCAGAAAACATATTGAGCGTGAGTAAAAGTGTGCCTTTAAGCATTTTGATGATGGGCAATTAATGTAGAACTGAGGTATTGCGACCAGTGTATTTCACCCGCTTTAAATTTCTTGAAATTACCATGGGTGTCATTTCCAAGTAGATCTCTTGCATAGTCGCTGTTGATCAGCCATTCTTTAAAAGGAAATGTAAAGCCCATCTTGGGCCGGTTCCAGATAATCTCAGGCAATATATCTTTAAACGAATCAATCAATAATTGTTTACCCAAGGCACCGCCATATTTTACAGAAGAACTTATCTGAAGTGAAAGCCTGGTAAAATCCGCATCCAAAAAAGGCATTCTTATCTCAAGGCCATGAGCCATACTCATCACATCCGCATCGCGTAACAATTGATTCTGCATGTACAAATTGGTCTCCATCCAGCTTGCCTGATTTTGCGGTGTCAGTTGATCAATATCAGTCAATACAGGACTTTCAGAAAGTAACTGCCAAACTTCATGCTCATATGCACCAAGCTGGATGGCAATTTCATTGGGCGTAAACTGACCGCGCAAAAAAAGATAGCGACCTATCGGCCCCGCAATACTTAAATATACCAGCCGCCTGAATTTTTTTATTGCACTAAACTTACCCGCTCTCAAAATAGTATTGGGAAACTGTTTGAAAAACAAAGCCGATTGCACCCGCTTAAAAGAAGGATATCCTCCATACAACTCATCGCCACCAAGCCCAGACAATACCGCTTTTAAACCACTCTCCCTAGCATATTTGCTAATAAACCAAGTATTAATTCCATCACTGCTGGGGAGATCCATGGTGTCGATAATAGCAGGCAGATATTGATGAAACTCCTCCTCCTTCAATAAATGCTGAAAGTGTTTACAATTCATTTGTTGCTGCAAAGAATGCTGGAATTTTTTTTCTGAAAATTGGTCCTGCTCCAGATCGAGCGAGATGGTTTTTAACTCATCCTGATCTTTTTGCGCCAATAGCGCTATGATACTAGAATCCAGGCCTCCACTTAAAAAAACGCCAATGGGGGCATCTGCCAAAAGATGTCGCTTTACTGCCTTTGCTAAACAATCTTTTATTGAATGAATGGCTTCTTTTCGATCACTGATGATTTCTAGATAACTATATTGGCTATACGATCTTTGAAAATATTTACCACTGGCAGAATGGTATTTTAACCAAGTTCCCTTTTGCAATGGCTGTACGCCCTGCAGCGTAGTGATAGGTTCAGGCAAATGCCCATAAGCCATCATGTATACCTGCCAGTTAGGGTTCTCCTCCTGAAGTGAGGGATTATTGGCAAAGGCCTTCACTTCTGAAGCAAATACCAGCCCGTTTTTGGTAAGAGAATAATATAAGGGTTTAATACCAGCCGCATCTCTTACCAGGTAAAGATTAGCAGAAAAACTATCCCATAGCGCAAAGGCAAACATCCCATTCAATCGACTGAATGCAGCGGTGCCCCAGGTGGCAAAGGAAGCTAATACCACTTCGGTATCACTAGTTCCTGAGAACTTACATCCCAACCCTAGCAGCTCCTGTCTTAACTCAGGGTAATTGTATAATTCACCATTGTAAGTAATCCAATATCGTTCCGCTGCAAAAGACATAGGTTGGTGACCTGTAGCGCTAAGATCAATAATGGAAAGCCGCCGATGCCCCAACACTAAGTGATGTTGCGGATCACAATACAGTCCTTCGCCATCTGGTCCACCTTCTTTCTGCAAGGTGCACATCAATTTTACCCTGTGTTCAATAATAACAGTTGGTAAAGTAAGATCCAGCATTCCAGCAATCCTGCACATTTTTTTCTAATCCGCTTAAAGAAGGGAAAGGTTGATTTTAGTTTGGTACTAATTTAGAAGAAAATAACATCCAATTCACTATGGACAACCAACAGCTAGATTTGCTGATGGTGAAAAAATTACGAATAATAAATATCGAAAAAATATCGGTTTGATTAAAAAATTGGCTCCAAGTTCTTCTTGTCAAAATTGGCACTCATTTGT
>CANJAW010000332.1:0-3665 GCA_947472215.1 Chitinophagaceae bacterium | reverse complement strand
TACAGCAATCCAACCGCCAGTTGATTTACCAGCTAAATATCGATTTTTGGTTTCAGGTTGATAGTGAACTAATTTTTCAATGGCTGGTATCAATTCTTCAGTAAGTGCTTTCCCGCAAGGCCCATTGTTATCTGAATCTACTTGATAAGTATCTCCATATGGGCCTTGTGAATCTAAAAATACATAAATCACTTGTGGTGTATTTTTTGAAAACCACCAATCTGTAAACTCTTTTTGCATCATTCCATTGATAGAGTGGGCTCTTCCATTCAGTCCGGGTGCACGATAGCAGATAGGATATTGTTTGTTAGGATTGTCAAAATAACCTGATGGCAATAATACAGCTGCTTTAATTTTTCGGGGACTACCAAAGAATTCTGATAAATATTTACTGGTAATTTCTACAGATTTCACAAAAGGATGGTTGATTATAACAATAGGTGGAATAATAGATTGCAAGGTAAGCGTTGATTTTACATGACTTGATAAAGTAAAAGAATCAACTTCACTATATAAATTCCCTTCTACATTTTCATTACCATCAGTAATGTTTTGTTTATATACTACTTGACAAAAATATTTTTCTGAAAAATGATTTTTTAATTTATTTGCTCCATTAATTAATACATTTTTCCTTTTAGTATCAATCACAAAAATATTTGATCTATTCCAGTCTGATGGTGTAACACCAATAGTTACTTCAGAATTACTTCTTGGTTCTTTACCATTTTGACTAGTTATATGACACAACAATCTGCCACCTTGCAAAAAATGTTGTTGCATTGCTGGAGAAACCGATACCCTTACCTTTATAGAAATAGTTTCTTGAGCATTTACACTTGATATTGCCATCAATAAACAAATCAGAAATAAAACCGTACACCTAGCATTCATTTTGAATTATTTAAATTTTTAATAATAAGAAGGGGATTATTTAACATACGAAGCTGGTTGCTTACTGAAAATTTCTTTGATTTTATTCATATCAAATTTTTTAGATCGATCATAATTGTAAATACCGTTCTGTTCTTGTTCTACATCTGTTAATTGCGTATAACAATAGCCCGACATATTTTCTATACTTAAAATTACATTGGTTAATTTCCCCAATCTATCATACAACTCGTCAAGACTTTTGGGTCCATTTCCATAACCCCATGAATTGCCAGCAAATGCATTGCCTACTACCCATTTAATTCCACCATATTCATCTAAGAAATAAGGCTGGCCACCATAGGCTATTTGTTTTTTGGTATTAATAAACACGGGGCCTTTTTTGGAAGGACTTAGTTGCTTAAATAATGAATCGGGGTTTTGTTCGTAATTATGTGAAGTATATAAATCAGTGATTACATGAAAATAACCACTAGCTTCATTTACAGGGCGAGTAGGGTCAATTGTTTTTGTTAATGCATATGCATCTGATAACATTCTATTGTGCTGAATACCACCATCTGTTTCATTAAAAGGCGTCCAAGCTATAATTGATGGATAGTTTCTATCTCTTCGAACTATTTCACTCCATTCACTCAACATATTTCTAGCAGACTCAATATCATTATTGTCTATTCCCCAACTAGACGACTCTCCCCAAGTTAAATAGCCCATTTTATCGGCCCAGTAATGAAACCTTTCTTCAAAAACTTTTTGGTGTAAGCGAGCCCCATTAAATCCAGCATCCATTGAAAGCTGAATATCATTTTTTAAAGCGGCATCAGTGGGTGCCGTCCAAATACCATCAGGATAAAACCCTTGGTCTAATACAAATCTTAAAAAAATGGGTTTGTTATTTAAGAAAATTTTATTCCCTTCAATATGTACTTTACGCATGCCTGCATATCCCTTTACTTCATCGGATACTGAATTATTTTTATCAATTACTTGATATACTACATCATATAAAAAAGGAGATTCAGGAGACCATGTTTTGGGTTTAGGAATGGAAATACTGTTGGCTATATTATCACCAGCCAATATTTCTTGTTGTGCAATAACTTTATTGCCATCTAATATTTTAACCAGGAATTTCATGCCGCGCTCTACACTATAAAATTGGGGCTGGAAACTAAACTTACCATTGTCTAAATCTGGAACCACATAGCAATCTTTGATGCCATTTTTGGCCACGGCTTCCATCCAAACAGTTTGCCAAATACCTGTTGTGCGCGTGTAATTACAACCTTCTGAATTCAAAGATAGTCATTGCTTTCCTGCTGGCTGGTGATTAGAACGAACATCATCAATAACTGACAATACTAAATTATGGGTATTCCCTGCTGTAACAAACTTAGTAATATCATAACTAAATGAAACGGTACCTCCAAAATGTCGACCAACCAATATACCATCTATGTATAAAGCACTTTGGTAATCTACTCCACCAAAATGTAGGATATACTTTTTGCCATCCCAAGATTTTGGAATAGTTACACTTCTTTGATACCACATGGCATCAATAAAATCGGTATACCCTACGCCAGACAATTTACTTTCTGGACAAAAAGGAACAATTATTTTATTTTTAAAACCTTTTGAATTTTGATAACCACTTTGAATACCAGATTTACCAAAATCAAATGTATAGGTCCATTCACCATTCAGGTTGACCCAATCATGTCTTTCAAACTGGGGTCGCGGATATTCGGAACGGGGGATGATTTGACAAAAAACACTACCCTTAGCGAATAACAAAAAGATAATAAAAAATTGAAATTTAACGAAGGATTGAAACCATTTTTTCATAAAAAATTAAATTAAATTAAGAAATAAAAATATTTGTAATTAGCAATAACGCTAATCCTCATTGTCCTTAGCTTTTGATTTTCTACCTATATTCTTAGGCGGGTATAAAATTTCAGCATGTACTTTTTCAAGATAAGCCATTAATCTGGTATCTAACTCTTTGACTTTATCGTGAAGTTCTTTTGATAAATCAATTAATTCCCCTAAGTCATCCTTTAAATTGAAAAGCTCCATTTTATTTAATTTCCAAAATTTTATTAGCTTATAATTGCCTATCCGAATGGAAGAATGAGGCTTTCCAAAATAATGAAATATTAATGCGTCATCGCTCCTTTTGAAATTTGCAGCATTCCCGTTTTCAAGTAAGGGCTTGAAACTGGTACCATCTAAATTAGGTGGCAGTGGTTTTGTATTCCCAGCCAGGTTACTCAATGTGGGCAGTATATCCCAGCCAGTTACAGGAACATCGCATTGCGACCCTGGTTTAATTACAGGACCAATTACCAAGAATGGAACTCGAATTCCACCTTCGTACAAAGTCAATTTACCCCCTCTTAATGGATAACTATTGGTATGTTTAGTAAAAGAAGATGGATGATCAAATTTGTTTTTAACTGGTGGGATAAATTCTACCGCTCCATTATCTGCCATCAAAATAAGGTAAGTATTATCAGCAATACCTAAAGAATCAATTTGGTCCATAATTTTACCAATCCCTGTATCTAAATCTTCTAACATACCAGCAAATCCAGCATTATCATGAATTTCGCCTTTCTTTTTTTGTTGGTACTTTTCATACGTTTTTTCCTTTGTTTGAAAATCAACATGTGTAGCATAGTGTGATACTTGCAAATAAAATGGATGACCCGATTTTACTTGCCTGCGCATAAAATTGAGTGCTCGAGCTGTAATTGTTTCTATTT
>CANJAW010000331.1:0-3676 GCA_947472215.1 Chitinophagaceae bacterium | reverse complement strand
CTTCAGAGGCATTGTATAAAGCAGGTTCTTTTGCGGAAGCCATTGGTAAATCAGCAGAAGCAATTGAACTGTTTAAAGAAAACAAAGAATCATTTCCTAAAAGTGTACATACCGCAGATATAGACAAGCACTTGGCAAGATTGGGTGATGTAAAATAATATCACTACCATTTTTACAATTTATTTTAATAAAATACTATCCTGTAATCATGTCTACCAATTCATCCAACTTATATAATACTACAGGCATCCTTCTTCCAAAGGATGCCTGTGTTGTAATTGTGCGAACTGAATGGAATGCAGACACCATTGAAAAACTAGTATTGGGATGCACAAAACTGCTGCAAGAAAATAATATTCCTTTCAAAATACTGACGGTTCCTGGTGCATTTGAAATTGCATTTTGCATCAAAAACTATTGGGATAAATTTAAATACCGTGAAGATAAACCCCATGCATTTATTGCCTTAGGCTGTGTTGTAAAAGGGGATACACCCCACTTTGATTTTGTATGCAAAGCAGTAACAGAAGGCGTGGTATTACTCAATAATTCATTACCCATACCCACTATCTTTGGAGTACTTACTGTGAATAATCAACAACAAATTGATGAGAGAACTGGTGGCGTACATGGCCATAAAGGCGAAGAGGCTGCCATCACCGCTCTCAAAATGATTGCAATGAATCAATCTTTTCGAACTGATTAATAAGTAGAACTTTTTTTTCTTGCTTTTTTACCTTTAATTTTAATTTTCTGCTTCTATAGAAAATGTACCTATGAAAGTTCAACTCTTTATACCCTGCTTTGTAGACCAGCTTTATCCACAAACTGCATTCAATATGGTGAAGGTGCTGGAGAAGGCTGGATGTGAGGTTCATTACAATACTAACCAAACCTGTTGTGGGCAGCCTGCATTCAATGCTGGTTTTTTAGATGAAGCAAGAGCAGTCTGTACTAAATTCATCCAGGATTTTGATAATGCGGATTATATTGTTGCTCCCAGTGCTAGTTGTGTTGGATTTGTTAGGAATTATTATACAAAATTATTTGACAACTCTGCCAATCTACACCAGGTCAAAAATTTATCAGCCCGAATTTTTGAATTTTCTGAATTTTTAATAGATGTGTTAAAGATGGAAGATTTTGGTGCAAAATTCAATGCTAAAGCAACCTATCATGATAGTTGTGCAGCACTAAGGGAATGCAAAATAAAAGACGCACCTCGCAGACTATTATCTCATGTGAGCGGTTTAGAAATGATTGAAATGAAAGATGTAGAAACCTGTTGTGGCTTTGGTGGAACATTTGCTGTAAAATTTGATACCATTTCCATTGGTATGGCAGATCAAAAAGTGACCAATGCCTTGGATACCGAAGCCAACTATATCATTTCTACTGACCTAAGTTGTTTGATGCATATCGATGGGTATATCAAAGGCAAAAATCTACCCTTACAAACAATGCATATAGCCGATGTATTGGCCAATGGATGGGAATAGTCAATGCTTTTATAATCCTTGCTTTATTTTATCCACTCTTATTTTTTATTTTTAAAAACTTATTATGGCTTATTGGCTGGTAAAATCTGAACCATTTAAATACAGTTGGGATCAATTTGTAAAAGACAAGCAAACCTTTTGGGATGGGGTAAGGAATTATGGAGCTAGAAACAATTTAAAAGCCATGAAAAAAGGGGAGCAGGTGCTGTTTTACCATAGTAATGAAGGAGTGGAGATTGTTGGAATCGCCAAAGTGGTAAAAGAATTCTATCAGGATCCTACAACAGAAGATGCTGCTTGGGTGGTGGTGGACTTGCAGCCAGTTAAAAAATTAAAATCCCCTGTATCCCTTAAGCAGGTAAAAGCAGATATTCGTTTGAATGAAATGACCTTAGTTCGCTTGGGCAGGTTATCTGTTCAACAGGTTACTGAAGAAGAATGGAAGATCGTAATGGAATTAGCTGGATAATTGATTAAATCCCCTTATTTAGCAGCTAAGTCTGCCAATTTTTTATGATTATTTACCCCAACAAAAAGATCCCTACCGATACAATAAATCCCTATACCAAAATAGGGAAATCAACAACTTTGACCTTCTCCACAAATGTTGCCGAAATGTGTAAAAATACTGGTCAAAATGGGCATTTTAATTGGGGGTAATTGAGGTAAAACCGGTATTTTTGTTTACTACAAATATATATGGAAAACAACGAGAATTTAAACGGTGAAATGCTTCCTCCAAATGATGGCGGAGCTGCAAGTAATAGAGGTAGAATTATCCCTGTAAATATTGAAGAGCAAATGAAAACATCCTACATCGATTATTCGATGAGTGTGATTGTTGGACGTGCCCTGCCTGATGTAAGGGATGGCTTAAAACCTGTTCACCGAAGGGTTTTATTCGGGATGAATGAGTTGAGTAATTACAGTAACAAAGCTTATAAAAAAAGTGCACGTATCGTTGGAGAAGTAATGGGTAAATTCCATCCCCATGGCGATGCATCTATTTATGATACCATGGTGCGTATGGCCCAGAACTGGTCGATGCGGTATACCATGATCGATGGACAGGGTAATTTTGGTAGCCAGGATGGAGATCCACCAGCTGCCATGCGGTATACAGAGGTTAGGATGGAAAAATTTGCCGAAGCAATGTTGGAAGACATTGAAAAAGAAACGGTCGACTACCAACTAAATTTTGATGATTCACTCAAGGAACCAACCGTATTACCCACTAGAATACCTCAATTATTATTAAATGGATCAAGTGGCATTGCGGTAGGAATGGCCACTAATATGCTGCCCCACAACCTAAGTGAAGTAATTGATGCCTGCGTAGCCTATATTGATGACAGAGAAATTTCAATAGATGATCTAATTAAACATGTAAAAGGACCCGATTTTCCAACGGGAGGAATTATTTACGGTTTTGAAGGAGTAAAAGCCGGTTTTCATACAGGAAGAGGAAGGGTAGTACTACGCGGAAAAGTAAATATTGAAACTGCAAAAAATGGCCGCGAAAAAATCATTATTTACGAAGTACCCTATCAGGTAAATCGTGATGCCTTGACTGCAAAAATTGGCGAACTGATCAATGACAAATTGATAGAAGGCATTTCTGATGTTAACAATGAAAGTAATAACAAGGAGGGAACCCGTGTTGTAATAGACCTAAAGAAAGATGTGGTAGCACAAGTGGTTATCAACCAGTTATACAAACAAACGGAATTACAAACCTCCTACGGAATCAATAATGTAGCACTGGTAAGAGGTAGGCCAAGAATTTTGAATTTAAAAGACCTGATCAGTGAGTTCATCTTATTTAGACATGAGGTAGTAGTCCGCAGAACGCAGTTTGAACTAAAAAAAGCCCAAGAAAGAGCGCATATTCTAGAAGGATATATCATTGCATTAGACAATTTGGATGCGGTGATCAAGCTAATCCGAGAGTCATCTACCCCTAATATTGCACAAGATGGCTTGATTAGTAATTTTGGCATGTCCGAAATTCAAGCAAAAGCCGTTCTGGAAATGCGTTTACAGCGCTTGACCGGAATGGAAATCGATAAGATTAGGGAAGAACACGCTGAGATTATGAAATTGATCGATCACCTGAAGGAAATTTTGGCAAATGAACCAATGCGGTATGATATTATTAAATCAGAATTGGCAGAGGT
>CANJAW010000330.1:0-3690 GCA_947472215.1 Chitinophagaceae bacterium | reverse complement strand
TTAAAAATCCCTTCCATTTTAGCCACGGTACTAGCTTTGCACAATAAAGTAATCTCGTCCAAGGTGATGCTAGCTGGTTTTGGAATTACCAGGTCCGAAATAGGGGAACTAGGCAAATTAATCAGCGACTGTGTCAGGAAAGGCAAAGCTTCCTTGCTAGGAATTTTTTTATCAAATATTCTTTTAAATAATTGGATCAATTGAGTGTATTCCTCATTATTTAGTTTGCTCCACTCTGGCTGATAAAATAGTTCTTTCGACAAACTAAGAATGTCTAACTGCTCTAATTGTAATAAAGTATTGGCTTGAGGAAGCGTGCTATTACTAACTGGCAAAGCAACGGGGGTTGCAACGGGTACAACAGTTGTAATGGGTAATTCGCCGTTACTAGGGGTTTTGATTTCAATAGAAAGGTTTCCAGAAGGCTGAAAATTGGGACGCTCAGGTTCAAAATTCGGAATATCCGTCTTTGGTTGGTCATAGCTCACCGTTGAAAAGGTCTTGGGCTCCGATGTTTGAATGTTGATATAAGGCGCATTTGAACTACCGCCACCCATTGGTTGCAATGAACCTAGGCCTTCAGCCACTTTAGATAGGGTGGCTTCTGTTGCACCTACGGATTTTTCTACTTCCACAAACTTAATGGCCGATACCGCAAATACAAGGGCTTCGATACTTAAGCCCAGGGTCATAAAGAAATCCTGTACCTCCCACTCCAGTAGTTTTGCAATAACCCCAATCAGGATGATGACCGCCGCACCACTGTAAAAGAGATTGAAAATGTCGAGCTTTCTCCTTTTTTTCATAGAATGATTTTGTTAGATTTCTGTAAGGGCGAAAATAAATTTCTTTTTATTTTCAACCGATTTACCCAATTCGCTTAGGTTAAAGCATACAAATTCGGCACTTAAATCCCATACAACAAAAAATCATCGTAAACTGAGAAGAAACGAAGTAAAAAATTATGACACACTAATAATCACTTGGTTATAGTTGATATATAATCTGAAGGTGTTCCTCCATGGAACTTTTTAAAGGGCTTGTACAAATGGCTTCGGGAACTAAAACCCGCTTCTTGGGCTAGTGCATCAATAGAATAATTCCTATATTTTGGGTGATCCAATAGGGCGATGATATAAAAAACCCTTTGCTGGTTAACCAAATTACTAAAACTCATCTTGTACTCCTTTATCACTAAATTTTGTAAATCCTCTGCTGACTGGATCTTAACTTTCAAGGCATAATCTTCCAATGTGGCAGTTTGCTGTAAATAATATTGCTCCTTAAAAAAGGGGGTTATAAAATTTGATTCTGTCAACCGTAACCCTTGTTTTTTAGAAAATACCTCTCCCAGTGTTAGGCGTAAACTGTGCGAATTCAAAAATACTGGTCGATATAATATTATTAAAAAGCTATATACAGTTACCACAATTACAATTGCATTCAAAACCCTGCTGTCTATTTGAAATATTAAAGAAGAAATGAATAAGATCAATTGAAGTATTCCAATCGATAATAGGGGGTAGGTCCACCGAATGATTTGCTTAAAATAAATATTAGCAGAAGACGAGCTCTTTATAATAAGAAAGGTAAGCCGAATGACGGTAAAAAGCAGCACGGCTAGTGTTATTGCCCGAAAGGGGAGCAAATATAGAAGCGCACTGTTGAGGTAATGGTAAATTTTAGCATCGACATTTAGCGAAATAACTTCCACATTCAGCGTGTCAAAATTAAGGTAAAGGGTAACCGAAGCGTATAATGCAACCCCAATAATCAATGCAACAGGAAAATAAATCCATCGTTTTTTAGGTGAGAGATACAGGCTATTCATTATCAAAATGAGAAAAACCATTGAAAGAGACCTGAAAATGAATAGAAAAACCAATGTAGCTGGAGTTTTCAAGCCAAAAAAAATGATTCCATTGATTCCAATAAAAAAAGTCACAAAACTGGCGAAATAAAACTTTAGGAGTAAGGGTCGTTTGAACCTGATCAACAGGTCAAACAGGGTAATGATACCAAGCATGGCCGCACTAAAATTTAAATACGGCAAAATATTAAGCGGAGTTGATGCTGCTGTATCAAGCCTTGCAACGGGCTGCCCCCCAGACAATGGAGGCAGCTGGGCCCAAGTTTGACCGAAAGCAAAAACAGTAACCAACAGAAGGGCTGCTTTCAAAAGAAACGATACGTTTTTCAAATATGTATACTGATATTTAATGGGCGCTAAGTTTTAGATTGACTGATCGATAGTAACATTAGATGGTTACATTATAAATAAGTTTAATCCAGCAAATACCTAATTTTAATATGCTGCAACTTTTTAGTAAAAAACCTCCAAATCCTAACATTCAAAACTCATTTAAGTTGACTTATGAATAAGATTATCAAATTGTTAAATATGAATTGTCCCTATTTGGTAGTCCCAAAAACAGCTTTTGTAGTATTGATAAACCATTCTTTCAGGAATTGACTTCCCTGTATTGAGGAGAAAACAAGTTGAAATGCTGGATTTTAAACAACCAACTAGTATAAAATTATAACATTTAATAAAAAACAAACAATCTATTTGTAGAAAAGCCTTGTATATAGGCTGGATGGAGGATGGGCAATGGTGAATGGACAATCGGCAATAGTCAAAGTTTATTGAAGCTTAGACTTTGACTTAAGTTGGTAAAAATTATTTAGGAAAGAATAAGATTGTCACCGCAACGTATCCAGGAAGAATAGACCAATTCGGAGAAAAGTCTGAGAAAAATTGCTAGAAATAGTATCAAATGAAGGAGCTTTCAGTAAACGCAAATATCCAGGCAAAAAGAATCCAATCCCAAATCAAATAAGATTGCCTATTCACAATTGACCATTCACCATTGCCCATTGTCCATTCACCATTGACCATTCACCACAACCTCTTAATACTTATCCCCTGCCACTAATTCAGCAGTTATTTGAAGGGTTTTATTATAACTACCATCGGTGCTATTATAAAATTTGATTTGGTCTTTTTGCGCAGTGGTGAGTATGGTGCTATTGACTATAATCCGCCCATCGGTACCCGCACTTCCTACAGTTCCAGTTAAGCGTTGTCCATATTGAGAAAGCCCGCCAGAAGTGCTACTACCCAAGGCTCCGGTAACCCGCACAAAATCGGTGGAAGTCCCTGCCATTTGACCATATTTTGTAAGCGCATTAGAAGCATACACTCCTTTCCACCCAGTAATAGTAAGTACTTTAGCAGCAGTAAAGGTACCCGGACCCGAAAAAGTAAGGATATGAGAACCCGTGCCAAGTGCAATGGTGGAGTTATCTTGAAGGGAAAGGGTGCCTACCGTTTCGGTAAAGCCTGCCGTACTAAATGTGCCGCCATTTAAAATGATATTGCTGCTGTTAGGAATTCTTTCCGAGGCGCCTAGTTGCAGTGTGCCCGCACTTATCGTCGTAGAACCCGCATACGTATTCGTACCACTCAACTTCAATATTCCCACTCCTGCCTTCGTAAAATTCTTTCCACTAATCACGCCACTCACACCTACATTAATCGCATCAACAATCGTATTCGTTGTCGTTATCGTTATATCACCTCCAAACGTTGTGCCTTTATTTGTTGTTGCAGATATAGCCGAACCTATATTAATATTACGCGCACTGATATTTATCGCTCCTCCATTGCTATTGTAACTAGGACTTACC
>CANJAW010000329.1:0-3695 GCA_947472215.1 Chitinophagaceae bacterium | reverse complement strand
TTTATTAATGCCAGCCATTCCTTTGTTTATTGGATTCTTAGTGCTGTCCCCATTGCCGTAATTGCCGGTGCCGGCTTTTTATATCCCCAAAAAAAGGGATTTCCCCTCATTTTGCACTGGCTGATGGTCGCTTTTGTCATTGCATTCAGCTACTTCGTTCAATAATTAAAATGGTATTTGTACTTTTGCATTACCAATTAACAAATCATCACAAAATAGTAATATGAAATTTGGCGTAGTAGTTTTTCCAGGAAGCAATTGTGATAGGGACGTAATAGAATCCCTTCGAGTTGATTTAAAGCAAGAAGTTATTGAGCTTTGGCATAAAGACAAGGACTTGAGTATGTTTTCAACCGATGATTGCATTGTGTTACCAGGGGGGTTTAGCTACGGAGATTACCTACGTTGTGGTGCCATTGCAAAATTTAGTCCAATGATGCAAAGCGTGATTGAGTTTGCCAATAAAGGTGGCAAAGTGCTAGGCATATGCAATGGTTTTCAGATTTTATGCGAAAGCGGATTACTTCCTGGAGTATTGTTACGCAATAGCCACCAGCAGTTTGTTTGTAAAAACGTTTATATAAAAGAGGCCGCTTCAGAAGGAGGGCAAGGTTTAAAAATTCCTGTAGCGCATGGGGAAGGACGTTATTTCGCTGATGATACTACCCTCGAGCAGTTGGAATTGCATCACCAGATCATTTATCGGTATTGCGATGAAAAAGGATCTGTCACAGCAGAAAGTAATCCAAATGGTGCCATCCATAACATAGCAGGGATTTGCAATACTAACAGAAATGTATTTGGTATGATGCCACATCCTGAAAGGGCCAGCAGTGCTTCCTTAGGAAATGAGGATGGTAGAAAAGTTTTTGCACACCTGTTTCAGCTAAACTAATGTTAATTGAAGGGAATGTCTTTTCATTAACATTTGCTTAGGCTACGGAAGTTTAACTTTGAGATAAATAAATTATAAAGATGAGGAGAATAGTTTTTTCAGTGGCAATTTTTTTGTTTTTTGGCTCGGTGAATGCCCAGCAAAAAATTACTTGGACTTCCACTGCCAAGAAGTTAGCAGACAATCAATACGAAATACATATTTTAGCAACCCCTCCTTTAGGATGGCATATTTATTCCCAGCTTACCCCTGCAGGCGGTCCGGTGCCTACCTCTTTTAGTTTTAATACCAATGCCTTGATAGCACTGGTAGGAAAGGTAGGTGAAAAAGGAAAGTTGGTCAGTTACTTTGATAAAAATTTCAAGGTAGATGTAAAGTATTTTGAAGGCAAGGTAGATTTTATACAAAGAATCAAAGTAAAAGGAAAATTAAAAACCAATTTCAGTGGCGAGGTAGAATCGATGATCTGTAATGATAGAACTTGTATGCCACCTACTACTGAAAAATTCAATGTGCTGCTCAACTAACCTGACACTTTCAATTATGAGAATATATAAATCCCTTTTAATTATTGCCTCATTATTTTTATCGCTTTCTATCACTGCACAGAGTCAACCACCTGTGCAGTTTTATTTTGAAAAGATTCAAAAAGGACCCGGTGAATTCGTTTTAAAAATAAAAGCAGTTACAGCCAAGGGGGTACAGGTCTTTTCGATTCAGAAAGTTTCGGACGACCTGCCGGTTAACACTACTATCCATTTTGATTCAGCCAGCTTACAATACACTTCCGACAGCATCATTGAACAGGGAATAGCTACCACTGCCCCCAACTTATCGCTCAATAATATGGAAGTCAGCTTTTTCAAGGATTCAGTATCCTGGCTGCAAAAAATAAAATTATCTTATGGCGACAGTATCCGAATAAAAGGGAAGATCAATTACTATTATCAAATAGGGGATCGTATTGAATCTGGTGAAGCGCCGATATCGATGCAGTTTCAGTATCAAAATGAGCCCCCTAACGAACTAGTGGCCAATAGTACAGGCAGTTTGCAGGCAAAGTCTATGTGGGCTTTATTACTGGCGGGCATCTTTGCTGGGTTGATTGGATTTTTAACTCCTTGTGTATATGCACTAGTTCCTATAACCATCAGTTTCTTTACAAAAAAAAGCAAGACGAAACTGCAGGGCAAAAAAAACGCACTATTTTATTCCATTTCAATTATTATCATTTATACGTTGGTAGGGGCGCTTGTGGCGACCGTACTTCCAAAAAACGCCTTGAATAATTTATCTACCAACTGGATCTTTAATATGTTCCTTTTTGCTCTATTTATTCTTTTTGGAGCATCTTTTTTGGGGGCATTCGAAATTAATCTGCCAGCTTCCTGGTCAAATAAAATTGATAGCAAGGCGAGTGTAGGAAGTTATTCGGGTATTTTCTTTATGGCCTTAACACTGGTGATTGTATCCTTTAGTTGTACCGGGAATTTTGTAGCCTCTCTTCTTGGATTGTCTACCGCAGCTGGTAAATTGGCCCCCATTGTTGGAATGTTTGGTTTTGGTTTTGGCCTCGCATTGCCTTTTGCAATTTTTGCTTTTTTTCCGGCTATGCTTAGCTCCTTGGGTAAAAGCGGTGGCTGGCAAAATGCATTGAAAGTGGTATTGGGTTTTTTAGAACTTGCATTGGCACTCAAATTTTTGAGCAATGCCGATCTTGATAGAGGATGGCGGTTATTGGATAGGGAAGTTTTTATTGTACTATGGATAGTGATTTTTGTATTGCTTGGCCTGTATTTATTAGGTAAAATAATCTTCAAAAATGATAGTGAAAGGCCAACCAATGATTTTGGATTAGCCTTTGTGTCGGTGCCTAGGTTATTTTTGGCGATTGTTTCTTTCTCATTTGCAGTGTACCTCATTCCGGGGTTGTGGGGTGCCCCACTAAAAGCGGTATCTGCTTTTGTGCCGCCAATGGGTACACAGGATTTTAATGTAATCGGCAATCAGGAGAATGCTTTGTCCATACCAGCCACTCAGCTGAATGTTGAAAATATGGCAAAGCCACCACAAAAATATGTAGCAGATTTGAAAAAATATGAACCAGGTGCTGCCATCAATAACCAGCTGGTGATTTATTATGATTATGAGGAAGCGCTCGCTGCTTCCAAGGTGCTCCATAAACCATTGATGATTGATTTTACAGGAATTCAGTGTGTGAATTGCAGGGAGTTCGAATCAAAAATATGGATCGATCCACAGGTAGGCAAACTCATGAAAAATGATTTTGTAGTAGCCTCCTTATTCAGTGATTATAATGCCGAGTTAGCAGACAGCGAAAAAAAATTCTCCCCCTTACTCAATGCTACGATTGAAACAGTGGGAGACAAGAATGAAGATCTTCAGCAGCAGTTAATCAAGGCATCTGGCCAACCCAATTATGTGTTTGTAAGTGGTGATGGAAAGCTTATTATGGATGGTGGGTATGGGTATGATGCCACAAAAGGCCCCAAAGAATTTATTGCACATTTAGAGAAGATAAAGGCATTGTACCAAGAAGGGTCAATCCAATGAGTAATCGATGTTAATGAGTTGATCAATTCTATTTAAAAGGCAAACTTTTTCTCCAGCGTCATCTTTCTCATATTAATTAGTCCGTACCTCATTCTGCCTAGGGCTGTATTCGTACTGCAGTTGGTAATGGAGGCAATCTCCTTAAAGCTCAAATCTGCATAGTGGCGTAAAATAATCACTTCTCGCTGGTCTTCTGGAAGCAGATCAATCATTTTTCTTACCCTTT
>CANJAW010000328.1:0-3708 GCA_947472215.1 Chitinophagaceae bacterium | reverse complement strand
TTTTGATACAATACCACCGGCAGCTTCGATGAAGGTGGGCGTAATATCTAAGGTAGAAACAGGGTCAATGAATTTTTGTCCACCAGCCAGCCTGGCTGGCCATTTTAAAAAGAAAGGCACCCGTATACCACCCTCCAATAAAGTGGTTTTTTGTCCCCGGAGCGGTGCATTAATTGACCCATTAGCAATTGAATTAGCTGGGCCCCCATTGTCACTTATGAAAACCACTAAAGTATTGCGCTCCAGTCCTTGTGCCTGAAGTGCAGTTAGTATTTTTCCAACATTTTGATCTAACCGGTAGACCATCGCACAATAAGTTTGTCTTAATTTGTCTTTAATATGACTAAATAATTTCAGGTCTTCCTCCAGCGCCTGCATAGGTGCATGAGGTGCGTTAAATGCAGCATATAAAAAAAAAGGTTTTTTCTTGTGGCGGCTGATAAAATCAACTGATTCATTGCCTATGTCATTTGACATGTAGGTAAGCGGAGCGGGAGTCTTATAGTTGCACTGGATGGCAGATTCCATCCCTGATCCATCCGGTTTGGCTATTAGATAATCATGTCCACCTTCTAAAAATCCCCAAAACTCATCAAATCCCCTTTTGAGTGGATTAAACTGAGGTGCAGCACCCAGATGCCACTTACCCACCAATCCCGTAACATAACCAAGTGACCTAAGCCTATCAGCCAGGGTGGATTGAGTTATAGGAAGCCCTAGGAAATTTGCATCAAATCCAGGTTGATTATTAGCAAGGTTATCATTAAAACCAAAACTTGCCTGGTGTTTTCCAGTAAGAATTCCAGCCCTAGAAGGAGCACAAACCGAAGAAGAAGCGTAGCCATTGGTAAATTGTATTCCTCCCCTTGCAAGCTGGTCAATGTTGGGAGTTGGAATTTGTAAGCTACCCTGGATTCCCAAATCACCATAGCCCAAATCGTCGGCAACAATTAAAACAAGATTGGGCAATGCAGGATTTGCTATTATAGGACTTTGTCCTTGCACTATCTGAAACAAACTGAAATAAGTAAGCGTAATAAAATATATCAGTATTGTTCGTATAAAATCCATACAAAAGTATTTTCGAATTTATTTTTATACCTCTTCTTTTATGCCAGCTAAGCGGTATAATGCTATTAATTACTGATCCATCTTCGTAATCTGTAGATTTGAAAAATGTGCTTCAGTACCGGGGCCTATCCATAATCCAATACTGCCTTTATTATCAGCCCCCATTTTTAAATCATTTACTACTAATGTAGGCTGCGTATTTCCATGCACATACAATTTAGCTTTACCCCCAGTAACTTCAATCTTCATCTTTGTCCATTCTCCTGGGATTAAATCTACATAAGATTCATATTTATCAGGAAATTCTTTGCGTAATTTATACCATGGAAAATCAGGACAAGCAATATATTGTGCAGCATGATTTCTTCTAATTTGGTCATCTGCTCTACCATTGGTTGGTCGAAGATAAAAGCACTCAAATTTAGAATTGTCATCATTTATTCTAAAGGCTATGCCTACAAATCCCCTTGCTTGCTCAGTGGAGCTTAGAGAAGGTGTTCCAGAAACATCCATTTCAATAATCCCATTCTTAAAATCTGACTGGTTGATTTTTACAAATTTGATTTCTGTATCTGCTCCACTGTCAGTAACTTTTAAAGATTTTTTTCCTGCATACGTCTCGGTTGCCATTAAAACATTAACCGCAGTCAACTGGTTCGTATCAAATAATAAAACAGTCTCTTTTTTTAATTGTGCAAATACTGAGTTTGCAAAAAAAAGAAGTACGGAAAATAAATAGTATGCTGTTTTCATTTTTTATTATTGATGGGTGTCAAAGTGCCGCCTTGTATGGATCGCTTAGTAAATCCGGTGACTCACCGACCAGAATGATATGAAAAAAAGGGCTGGTTCAAATAAGTATGAAACCAGCCCTTTAAAAATATATTGTATTGTAAAAACTAATCGATCAATAAAATTTTACCAACCTGGATTTTGTTTCAAACTTTTATTCAATGTCAATTCATTAATTGGAAGTGGTTTCAGATAATCTTTATCTGGCCTGAAACCCCATCCTGCGTTTGTGCCGGAAAGAGTAGTTTTAAACGGATCAAGATAACCATTAGCATCAGCTGCCAACGTATTATTGATAGTTTTCATCTCAGCGGTATAAAAGGCACCAATCGGTCTTTTAGCTAAAAATAAAGAATGTGCCCTCCAACGCATTAAGTCATCCAAACGCAGCCCTTCAGAAAACATTTCGATGGCTCGCTCGCGCCTAATTTCTTGTAAATAATTAGGTAATACATATCCATAATCGGGCCAGG
Organism: Chitinophagaceae bacterium; assembly: GCA_947472215.1. Classification (GTDB taxonomy): domain Bacteria; phylum Bacteroidota; class Bacteroidia; order Chitinophagales; family Chitinophagaceae; genus Ferruginibacter. Next base: position 1,372 of record CANJAW010000328.1, on the reverse strand, counting down.
CCGGATCAGTAGTAATGGAAGCTAATGTCATTGATGGCATACCTACCCGCTGTCTTAGTTTATTGATAGACAAGTCCAGATCAGCCTGGGTTAATTGAGCCAATTCTGCTTTTGATTCGGCATAAATAAGCAAGGCTTCGGCGAACCTGAACATGATATATCCAACTTCCGCACTATACCCTCCGGTTAAAGGATCAACCTTTGGTTGGTAGAATTTCTGTGACATATAACCCGTAGGACAACTATTAGTACTGGATAGAACAACGGCTGTAAGAAATTTGATAGTGTCATTTTTCGTAGTAACAGTCATTACATCGCCTGGGTTAATTATTGTCTGTTCACACCTAGGGTCGCGATTAAGTATTACCTGCCGAATATCCAAATCTCCTTGGTAAAGTGGACTCACCGAAATAGGTAATCCATCAGTACAAAGGTATGAGCGCACCATATCGCGGGTAATACCAGAATTGTTAGGGTATACATTCAAGGCATTAGCTTGATTCAAAGAGCCTAATGTGGTCGTATTATACTGCCTGTAAAAAAGTACTTCTGTATTTTTACTATAATCAATCTGATTAAACAATGTATAATAAACAGATTTCGTATTACCTGTTACAAGCGAGTAATTTGCTGCATCCATAAGCGCTTTGGAAGCGCTGGCTGCCAACGTAAGAAAGGCAGAGCCATCACTCGTTCCTTTAAAAGTCGTATTCGCATGGTATTTTTCCCAGGTACCTTCATACAAACATACCCTTGCTTTAAACAACAGCGCAACATTTTTATTTAATCTGCCTGCTCCAACTTGGGAACCTAATTTCATTTTTGCAATGGCCTTATCAAGATCACTTACTATGAAATTCACCACATCGGTTCTTGAGCTACGGGTACCATATAAGATATCTTGATCCGCCACCTGTACTGCTTTAGTAATGATTGGAAGATCGCCAAATTGCTTCAGCAACTCAAAATAAAACCATGCTCTGAAAAAATAGCCTTCTCCAGCATAATGATCTTTCAAAGTAACCGACGCAACCTTGTCAACGTTTTCAAGAAAATAATTGACATTGCGAACATTTGTCCAACTCCATCCTCCTCCAGAAGCCGGAACACTTGTATTTCCATCAAGTCGACTTTTGGTACCTATAAATAAGCCCGAACTAATGGCAATATCCGTTCCTGCATCCGGAAGCGGAGATCCACCTGATCCACTCATGTTCCAGGTTGGAAATTTATCGTACATACCGTTAAGAAATAATTGAAGATCTCCTTCGCTTTTCCAAAATGCAGCATCTGAAATCTGGTCCATTGGACTTTTATCTAACAATTTTGTACAAGAATTTGAAAAAATTCCCATAAAAAAAAGTAATAGAAA
>CANJAW010000327.1:0-3726 GCA_947472215.1 Chitinophagaceae bacterium | reverse complement strand
TTCCTTGGTTAATGCAAATGTATTACCTCCACAATCGGCGCAGCATGGATGATATCCATTTGAGAGATAGTATTTATCCTCTTTTGCGTCGTGCCTTTAATGTGTACCTTAGAATTCTTCAACTCGGTGAGGATGGATTATACCATATTCCATTTACCTATTCAGATGAATATGGCAATGCCAAAGAAACTAGTCTTAATATAGCACTAGCTCGTTGGGGTTTCAAAACTCTGATTACAACCGCTGAGCATTTGAAAATCCAAGATACACTTTTGCCTAAATGGAAATTGACATTGTCTAAAATGGCGGATTATAATATCGATGAAAACGGAATTATGGTGGGGAAAGGTTTGCCGTTTGCAAAACCTCATCGGCATTACAGTCATCTTTTTTCAATATTCCCTTTATATGATATGAATATAGACAATGAGCCCAGTAGGTTGCCATTGATGAAAAAATCTATTCAACATTTTACCGATTTGGACGGTGACAATTGTATTTATAAATTTTCAGGAGCAGCTTCTTTATGGGCTGCTATTGGCAATGGGGATAGTAGTTTGAAATGGCTGAATCGATCATTAGAAATATTACCCAGATTTGGCAGTAAACCAGGATCTGGCAGAGTACCCTCTGCTACCAAAAACACTTTTTATAGTGAGCGAGAAAATCCAACTTTTGAATCGCCAATTTCTTCCTCTAGAGCGATGTTGGATATGCTGATTCAAAGCTGGGGTGGTATCATTCATGTATTTCCTGCTATTCCCGCAGCTTGGAAAGATGCCAGTTTTTACAACCTGAGAACTGAAGGAGCCTTTCTGGTAAGTGCTGTTAGAAAAGAGGGTAAAACTCAATTTATTCATATAAAAAGTTTGGCCGGAGCTCCCTGCATCATTCAAACCGATTTACAAGGTTTGATTAAGGTAGTTGGTTCACCTTCCACCAAATTGAAACAACAACATGGCCTAATTGAGCTAAGTTTACAAAAAGGGGAGGAGGTTGTTATTTTTACGGGGGCACAACCTGATTCATTCGAAATAAAAGACTTGCCAATAAAGGCTGATAAAATGAATTCTTGGGGAGTTAGAAAATGATATTAAAATACTTTTAAATATATATAATTAGCTGATTTTACTATTCTTGATGCACAACGAGCTACTACGAAATCGTTTTCGTAAAAAATCAAAAGTTGCCTAATTTCAATAGTTACTAAAACGTTTTATTAACCTAACTTTATACATTAACAAAGATTGAAATTGCTAACCCCTCTTTAAAATTATGATTGAGGATAACTATTAACTTTTTATGATTTTTTTTAGAAAATTGGTGGTGTCTTGCCTATTTTTTTTTTCTAGTTTCTCTGTATTTTCTCAAAATTGGGTTGATTCATTAGATGTATATGGAAGGGAAGTGTATATGCCTGCAGAAAACTATAAATGGGATTGGGGTCAAGCCACATTTTTAAATTCACTTATTCATCTTTATAATTACAAACCAGCTGCTCAAAAGGAAAAATACCTTGCTTATATAAAAACTTCAATGGATCATTCTTTTACTGTTGCTAATGGCAAACATCCTAATGCGGTAGCTTCAGGTGTAGGGATGGCTTTCCTAGCTAGGATTACAGGAGACAAAAAATATCGGGATAAAGCTTTGGAAATTTATAATGACTACCTCAGTACTCCTAGAGCTTCCAATGGGGGCGTATCCCATCGGGTTGAAACCGTTGAGTTTTGGGATGATACCATTTACATGATCAGTATGTTTTTGCTTGAAATGTACCATTTAACTGGTGAGGAAAAATATTTAGCAGATTTTTTTGCACAGGTAAAGGTTCATAGCGAAAAATTAGTTGATATAAAATCAGGTCTTTGGGTACACGGCTGGGATGCGGACAACGAAAATTATGATGATAAATGTAGTATGGTTGGCTGGCCCAATTCAATAACGCGCCAAAGCAGTGAGTGCTGGGGTAGGGCCAATGGATGGATAACCATGGCTCTGGCAGATGCTTTGAAAACGATTCCAAAAAAATCACCCTACTGGAAACCTATTGAAAAGGAATTTATAAACCTACTTCGGCCACTGCCTGGTTTGCAAAATAAAACAACCGGACATTGGTATCAGCTGCTTAAATATCCAAGTGATTCCTTGAATTTTCAGGAAAGTTCTTGTACTGCCATGTTTTCTTATGCTATGGCAATGGGTATACAAATGAAGGTGTTGCAAAGGAATACTTATCAGCCAATCATTGACCTTGCTTACAATGGTTTAAGAAAAAATAGTACCATAAAATTCGCTGATAAATACCTGTTACCTTCCAATGTTTGTGGCGGTACTTGCATCGGAGATAAAAATTATTACTATCATCGTAAAATATCAACTGGTACAGGATTTGGAATAGGCTCATTCATAATGTTTGGTATCGAATATGATATACTTTCCAATAGGTAATACAATCTTGTATGTAATATTTTAATCATGAATTTTTTAAAAATATTTTCGCTCTTTGTTTTGCTGTTGTTTCAGTTTTTGTCGACTGCCCAAAATAAAAAAACTTCCAACGTAAAAGCAGTTAAAGCCGTTGCAGTATCCAGCGCTTTGATGGATAAAATTTATGATGAAATCAAGACTCCTTTCAAATATGGAATTATTTTCAAGCATCCTGATTCAACCAAATTAATGGATAGTCCTACCATATTTAATGAAAAAGGGATTTGGTATATGTCCTACATTGTATTTGACGGAAAAGGGTATGAAACCTGGATGGCCAAAAGTGATGATTTGTTGAATTGGAAATCTATCGGAAAAATCCTATCTTTTTCTCCTTCCACTTGGGATGCCAATCAAAAAGCAGGTTATATGTCGTTGGTTGATATTACTTGGGGAGGTAGTTATGGAGTAGAGAAATTTAATAACAAATATTGGATGTCTTACTTAGGGGGAAAGTCAATTGGATATGAAGCTGGGGTGTTAGGGGTGGGAATGGCAACGAACACTTCGCTTACTAAAGTTACCGAATGGACTACAACGACTGCTCCAATTTTGCTGCCGACCGATTCAAATGCAAGTTGGTTCGATAACAAAACCATTTATAAAAGTTTAGTAATTAGGGATAAGCAACAATTAACGCAACACCCTTTTGTAATGTATTACAATGCCAAAGGTGATACGGCCAAATATGAAAGTATTGGCATAGCAGTATCCGATGATATGCTTTCTTGGAAAAGAGTTAGCAAAAATCCAGTTATAACAAAATATAAAGGTATTTGCGGCGATGCTCAAATTGCTAAAATTAATCAATTGTATGTAATGTTTTATTTTGGTGCTTTTTGGAAACCAGGTGCTTTTGAAAGATTTGCTTGTTCCTATGATTTAGTGAATTGGACAGATTGGAAGGGAGTAGATTTGGTTTCCTCCTCTGAATCATATGACGAAAAATACGCCCATAAACCCTGGGTAATAAAATGGAAGGGAATTGTATATCATTTTTATAATGCTGTTGGGAAATCTGGTAGGGTTATAGCCTTGGCTACCTCTAAAGACTTAAAAAAATAATTATCATATATTACACAAATGAAAAGAAGGAAATTTGTAACACTGGGCGTAACAACAATGGGAGCTTTACCTATGCTAAGTTTGGGCTCCATTAGTCGTATTAGTAATCGATTTGCCCCTGTTAAACCTAGTTGGCTTATTGAGCTTATCCATCTTAATGATGCAAATGTC
>CANJAW010000326.1:0-3730 GCA_947472215.1 Chitinophagaceae bacterium | reverse complement strand
TTGGAAATTCCTCGTCCAACATTTCCTCTATTTTTTCGGTACCGAAATTTTTCTCCGTCCAATTAACCGTTCCACAGGCAGGACATTCCGTTATTTTTGGATAAGTGGTACCACAATAATGGCAATGCAGTTTATTAGAATATTTATGAAGTGTTAAAGTAACATCGCAATTTTTGCATTGGGGCAAATACCCGCAGGTGCCACATAATAAGTAGGGTGAATAACCGCGCCTATTTTGAAAAAGTATCACCTGTCTGCCATTGTCTACCGTTTGCTGTACAGCCTCTTTTAATTGGGGCGACAACATCACTTTCCCCTTCTGCACTACCTTACGGGTGTCAATGATTTCTATAACGGGTAAATGTATACCGCCAAACCTTTCATTCAATTCTACCAAACCATACTTGCCTTTTTGGGCATTATAATAAGTTTCTATTGAGGGGGTGGCACTACCCAATAAAACCTTGGCACTAAAAAGGGAAGCATAAAATATAGCTGCATCCCGTGCATTGTATCTAGGGGCCGGATCCTGTTGCTTGAAGGAGGAATCATGCTCTTCATCTACCACAATCAACCCCAACTCCTTAAAGGGCAGAAATAAAGCACTACGGGCCCCCAGCACTATCCGGGTTTCACCTGACTTGATCTTATTCCACAATTCTACCCGTTCATTATTATTAAACTTAGAATGATAAATGGCAATATTGCCTCCAAAATGCAATTGGAGCCGGCGAATCATCTGAGAGGTAAGTGCTATTTCTGGCAAAAGATAAAGCACCTGTTTACCCTGCTGATAATACGATTCAATGAGTTTGATATATAACTGGGTTTTGCCGCTACTGGTAACACCGTGCAACAGACAAACATTTCGGCTGACAAAACTTTCTCGCACACCATCATAGGCTTTTTGCTGTGCTGGGCTCAAATCAAAATTAAGTTCCATGGACTTGGGCAATGTCTTAATTCTATCTACGCTCCGCTTTTCAATGCGCACAATCTGCTTATCGGCAAGTCCCTTTAATTGAGCAACCGTTGCTCCAGACTTCTTTAATAGGGCGGTCTGGGTAACTTCCCCTTCCGACTTCATCAGGTGCAGATAACTCAATAGTAATTCCATCTGCTTGGGTGCCTTTGTCCAGTTGTTCAACAAATCGCCTAACTCTTTTTCATTCTCATACATCGGATAAAGCAGGATAAAATTCTCCATTTTACTTTTATACCGTTCACTTAAGGCCTCCCAAACGATACATACAGTTTTATCAATCAGCTTTTTAATTACCGGATAAACATGTGTAGCATCCAGTACCTGTTGCACTTCAGTTAGATTCAATTGCTTTTTAATCAACAACGCTTCTGCTACCAGATATTCCTCATTATCCAAACTGGAAAAATCATCCCCGTAATCTTCATTAAACAATAGGATGGTTTCGCTGCTCAATTTAAAATGTGCAGGCAAAGCAGCGGCCATCACTTCCCCTTCACTACACATATAATAATCACTCATCCACTTCCATAATTCCAATTGCTGAGGAAATACCAAGGGGGTATCGTCGAGTACATTTAAAATTTGTTTGGTTTGATATGCCGGCGCATCCCCACTGATTGATTTTACTATGCCCGCATATTTTTTATTTTTACCCAAAACCACTTCTACCCTACAGCCCGGTTGAATCAGCTTGACAAAAATTGCAGGAACTGCATAGGTATAGGTAGTTGGTAATGCGAGGGGGAGAATGACAGAAGCAAAAAAGGAGTCCCCGCTCCCCTGCCCAGCTTCAACCAATGGATCTATTGGGTCTGCTTTCCGGGATGGAATGCTAAAAAGGGGTATTTGGTTTTGATCACTCATTCAATATTATTATAGCCGCATTTTATTTGTAAGCTGGTTTTATCCAACTTACCTGGTAGTCAACCAATTTCTGTTCCATTATATCGTACACCTTTTTCTTCAAGAGCTGCAAGTCATCAAGTGTCAGCCCTTCCACGCTTATTTCTTCCAGAAAGATTGCCCTTGATCTACCTGGTAATAATGTAAATATACTTTTGTAATGCATCCGATGGTAGGTATCCAAAAATAAAATTGGCTTAATGGGTGTTTGAGTTTCAATCGCAATTTTAAATGCTCCGTCATAAAACTCCTTTAGTGGGCTGCTAGTCATGTTGAATGTTCCCTCTGGGGCAATTACTACCGATATCCCTTTTCTAATAAAGGCTTTTAATTGCAGTACACTTTTTGCCCTTCGCTCTGCACTGCTTCGATCTACCATTACCACCGCATTACGGTATAGAAAACCGAATAGGGGTATCTTAGACATTTCCGATTTTCCCAAAATCCTAAAAGGCTGCTTTCGAATTGCCTTCATGATAATAGGAATATCCATATAGGAAATATGGTTGAAAATAAAAACGTATTGATTATTTTTATCATGTGGTGTCTCAAAAAAATTACGGTGGCGAATACCCCAAAATAACATCATGGCATCAGCCCAAAACTGACATATTCGATAAATAAAATTTCCACCCCTGATTTTTCCGAAAAAAGAAGCCCCGATCACCCATGGGAAAATCAATAGCAGAAAAAGTATAAAAAGCACCAATCCATACAAGGAAAAAAGCACCCTAAATAGCAAAAAGATATGTTTCATAATAAAAAGCGAATATAATAAGTTTATTACGCACCGATATTTAGTTAGTATTTTTAGCCCTAGTTGTATGGTTTTACACTTAAAACCACTAATAAAATCAAGGGAAACCTGTTTTTTCTAAAAATCCCTTTTATAATTCTCTCCATTTAATCTGAATTCCCTTACCTTTGCCGTCCTAAATTTTGGTTATATGTTAGCAGTAGTAAAAATAGCAGGTCAACAGTTTAAAGTGAAAGCAGGCGATAGCTTGTATGTACCGCATATCGAGGGTAAGAGTGGCGACAAAGTTGAGTTTTCAGACGTTCTGATGACCGACAATGCAGGCACGATATCCATCGGTACCAGCGTGAAAGCAATCGTAAAAGCTGAAATTTTACTTGACTTAGTACAGGGCGATAAAGTAATTGCCTTTAAAATGAAAAGAAGAAAAGGTTTCCGTAAAAAGCACGGACATCGTACACATTACACAAAAATACAAGTGACTGAGATCGCTTAATTACAGGGTATTTTTTATTATGGCGACATCAGTGAAATTTTGTCAAAATGCCATAAATGAACAAATTAGCCTGTAAATTGAAATTTGAAATAAAAAAAAATAATTTAAAATGGCACATAAAAAAGGTGAGGGTTCGGTTAAAAATGGCCGTGATTCACAAAGCAAAAGATTAGGTGTAAAAATCTATGGCGGACAACCCGCCATTGCAGGAAATATCATTGTACGTCAACGTGGCACTGTGTATCATCCAGGTAAAAATGTTGGTCTTGGAAAAGATTTTACAATTTTTGCACTGTCTGATGGTATCGTAGAATTTAAAAAAGGAAGAGGCGACAAGAGCTTTATTTCTATCAATGCGGTAGAAATTTCTGCATAAATAATAAAGTTTTTTTTGGTAGTTTAGAAAATATTTTTACTTTTAAGTATTATTTACTAACCAATTAAATTTTAAAGAACATGGCAACTGCAAAAAAAGCTGCAAAAAAAGCACCAGCAAAGAAAGCTGCTCCTGCAAAAAAAGCTGCTCCAGCAAAGAAAGCTCCAGCTAAAAAAGCTCCAGCTAAAAAAGCTGCTGCAAAAAAGAAGTAAG
>CANJAW010000325.1:0-3743 GCA_947472215.1 Chitinophagaceae bacterium | reverse complement strand
TTATCCGTAAGCTGAATAGTAGACTTGCCGGAAATATTGTTTTTTATAATGGTACCTTTTTTTAATAAAAGGTTGGCACTAAAATTACGTTCCTTCAATTTTTTAAAGCCTACTAATGCTGCCGAATCATTGGCATTAATTAGGCCAGTGCGGTCTGGCGGAATGTTTAATAATAAATTAGCACCACGACCTACAGATTTAAGATATAGGTCAAATAGGGTTTCCGGAGTCTTTACTTTATCATCTTCCTCTTTGTGATAAAACCAACCTGGACGAATGCTTACGTCACATTCGGCAGGTATCCATTGCTCGCCAAACATATTTCCTCTGTTGAGTGTATCGGTAGAAGGGCCCGCTGCACCTGCAGAAAACCCAGTTATATTTAGTAAATTCCAGTTGGTGGTACCTGCAAAACCATTCTCATTGCCCACCCAACGTATTTGTGGACCTACATCACTAAACACCACGGTATTAGGAGAAAGTTTTTTTATAGTATTTCTAAACAATTCCCAATCGTACACTTGTTTCTTTCCGTTAGGCCCTTCACCATTGGCCCCATCCCACCAAAATTCCCAAATCGGACCATAGTTGGCAAATATTTCAGTCATCATATTTACAAATACTTGGTTGTATTCTGGCGTTCCATATTTAGGGTGGTTACGATCCCACGGTGATAGGTATACGCCAAACTTCAATCCAAATTCTTTACAAGCCAGCGACAATTCTTTTACCACATCACCTTTTCCATTTTTCCATTTACTTTCCCTTACAGTGTGGGTGGAATATTTGCTGGGCCATAGGCAAAATCCATCATGGTGCTTTGCGGTAATGATAATACCTTTAGCTCCAGCAGCTTTGGCAAGCCTTGCCCATTGCCTGCAATCCAATTGAGTAGGATTAAAAATATCTTCCGGTTCATCTCCATGGCCCCATTCCTTATCTGTAAATGTATTGGGTCCAAAATGAGTAAACCAATAGTATTCCATATCGTGCCAAGCCAGTTGAGGTTTGGAAGGGATGGGATATACAGCCGGCATTTTTTGACCCTGCACTGAACAAAAATTTGCTATCAGTAAAACACAAAACAATTGCTTCATCATTTGATTTTATTTTTTTAAAAAAATAGCAGGGGTTAACTTTTTTAATAATGGCGACTATAATTTTCTGATTTTAATATTTTTAAACCACACGCCACCTCCATGGTCTTGTAAGCAGATATACCCATTTTTAGCTATTCCGTAGCCAGGGGCATTCTTCCATTTTCCTGTTGCCTTTTGTTTATTCCACTCAGGAGTCCAGGCTTCAAAGTCCACTACTTTTACATTGTTTAACCAGTATTCTCGGTGAGCACCTTTCACAATAATTCTTGAGGTATTGTATTGGCCAACGGGGTTGGTTGGTCTAGTACTGGCGGGATACATGGCGTAATCTGCCCCCGTCTTTTGCCAGTCTTCTAGTTTTTCTGGAAAGCCGATATCGTCTATTATTTGATATTCCGGACCACTGAGATAAGGTACATTATACTGTTCAGTAACATGATACATAATTCCGCTATTTGATTCCGGAGCAATTTTCCAATCAATTGATAATTCGAAATCTCCGTATTGTTCGGCGGTGATAATATCTGTTCGCAAATCAGTTTTGTTCGTCTCGCTACCCTTGCAATAAAGTTCGCCATTTTTTGCGCCCCAGCAGTCTGTCAATTTGTTTTGATACATCCGCCAGCCAGTCAGGGTTTTTCCGTCAAACAATAATTCCCATCCTTTATTTTTTTCTGATTTTGTCAATACATTGTCTTTGGGCTGATAAAAAGATACCATGCACAGACAACTTACAATGCAGGCAATGCCAGTCAAAAATTTCTTTTTCATTATGTTTGATTTAAAATTTAAATTATTAATAGGGTTTTAATTTCTTGTTTACTTTCGTACCATCGGCGCTTTTAATTCGGATGTATCTCCTTCCAGTAAAGGCATAGTATACCCTCCAGAGTCAATTGCTGCATTTGGAAATATTTTTTTAAGGTCGCTCCAATCATTTCCTGTTATGGATGTTTGATATAAATAAATTTGTTGTAATTTGTTCAATGCTTTCAATTGTGTCATACCTTTTGCGGTAACCTTTGTGCCAACAAGATTGATATACTGAAGCGATGTTAATTTTTTTAAAGGAAGCAATGCTTTATCGGTGATGGCGGTTCTTTCTAGTGATAATCGCGTGAGGAGGGTAAGCTTGGATATAGTTTCCATCTGTTGATCGGTGACTGCGGAATTGCCCAATTTTAGCCAAAGTAATTGTTTGCGCAATGGCTCCAATAATTGCAAATCCCTTTCAGTAACTGAATCTACCGCTACATAATTTACCGACAGGTAATTACTGTTTTGAGCTACGGGTGATATGGCGATACCTCTTGCCTTCAATTGTTGAATGGCCTGCGCATCTGCTTTTTCTACTGCTTGGTCGGGGATATCAGACAATTTTACTACTTCCCTTATTTCGGCCGACTGAAGGGATAGAAGTACTGGTTTTATCTTTTCAGGTTGTGCAAGGTCTTTTACTTTTTTGTTAAAATCAGCGCCTGTACTAATCCACCAGTACAACAGTTCCGTTTCATGTTTGCTGAGCTGGGGCTTCTCAATGGGGGGCATATGATCCTTATTTTCCTTTGGTAGCAGGATTCTTTTTATTAAATCACTTTCCTCTGCTTTTCCAGCTGCAATGATAGCTCCATCTTTTCCTCCTTTCAAAATAAAATTAGGAAGATCTAGTCTTAATTTCCCCTTTTGTTTATTAGGTCCATGGCACCCATAGCACTTCGATGTAAGAATAGGCTGAATTACCTGAGTATAAGCTACAGCATCCTGCACATTCGCAATCGGTTTTCTTTTTACATCTTCTACCTCATCGGATGAAAATGCTTTAGTAAGATAATCGGAACCATGGGTAATAGAGCCTCCCAAATGACCTGTGATAATTATTACTATAGCCATGAGCAACATTACCCATTTTGTATATTGATGCTGCCGTTTATGTAAAGTATAGGCAACAAAAGAGATTACTGCCACAGCAATGCCAAACCATTGGTGTCTGCTGATAAGTAAAGCATCATAATCATCTGTTTTTGATAATAAAAAGCCGCTGACACAGGAAGCGATGGCACTAAGCATTCCCCAAAATAAGGTGATATGAATGGCGGGTTGCAGCGATATTGCCTTTTGTTTATGCAAAAGCAATTGAAATATGGATGCCAGCAATAACACTCCTATCGGCAAGTGAACTAATACTGGATGAAACCTTCCAATTAACTCAGTAAGTGAAAATAATAAAATTGCAGTAATCATTTTTTGTTAATAATAAAAAATCAGGAATATCTTTTTCTTAATAAATTCATCATGTACACATTGATGGCCCATTGATCAGCTAAGGGCTGTCGAGTATAAGCCATGGTAGGCATATAATCTGGTGGACCAAATTCTGTGAGAAATACCATTCGTTCTCCATTTTTCTTTTTTCTTTCTACTACTTTGTCCCACCATTCGAAATGCTGCTTTACCACCTGTTCCCATTCAGGAGCACGGGGGTCATTAACTTGAGGGCCTTCGGGATGACCGATTCTAGCATGGATTAAATCTGCTCTTTCTAAAGCCAATTGAACCGTTGCTTGCTGATCGGCTAATAAACTTTCGTGTACATTACACCAATGTGAAATATCAAGATTCAATCTTAATTCGGGTATTTTTTCT
>CANJAW010000324.1:0-3743 GCA_947472215.1 Chitinophagaceae bacterium | reverse complement strand
CATCAAAGGATATAAGGTCGACGCAACGACACCAAGAAAGGTAGGGTGATTGGTCAATAACCCCGTCAGCGGTTGCAAACCCTGACGGCTGTTTCCGCATATTTTATTTAAATAAATAAGAAGGTCAATACAAGGTCTTCAATCGCCAATGAGACCTTGATGAGAAAATATAAACGAAAGGTGAATGGACAATGGTGAATGGGCAATTGTGAATGGTGAAAATTCCCATGCTTCGGAGAAGCAACCTATTGGTACCCTCAAACAAAATAAAAATTTCCCCAACGGGGCAATCTATTTACACCAACATCCAATTGGCAAATCAAATCAATGTGAACCCACAATATTTATGGGTTACCCCGCTGGGGTAATTTTCAATTCAATGCATTCTACCAATAGGTTGCACCGCTGGTGCAAAGAGCATGAACATCAAAGGATATAAGGTCGACGCAACGACACCAAGAAAGGTAGGGTGATTGGTCAATAACCCCGTCAGCGGTTGCAAACCCTGACGGCGGTTTCCGCATATTTTATTTAAATAAATAAGAAGGTCAATACAAGGTCTTCAATCGCCATTAGGACGTTACTGGGAAAATATAAACGAAAGGTCAATGGTGAATGTTGAAGATCCGCATGCTCCGGCGGAGCAATTTTTATTTACACCAATATCCAATTGGCAAATCAAATCAATGTAAACCCTTTAATATTATGGGTTACCCCGCTGGGGTAATTTTCACTCCAATCCATTCTACCAATAGGTTGCACCGCTGGTGCAAAGAGCATGAATATTAAAGGATATAAGGTCGACGCAATGCCATTCACCATTCACCATTCACAAGATCACCATTGCAAATAAAGCAAAGCCAACGCTGCCGCTGTCATAATGATTAGCGCGGTGAATCCAAGTATGTTGGATATTTTTCCGTTGGTAAATTCTCCCATAATTTTTTTATTATTGGAGATATGCAAAATGATAGCAATTAAAACGGGTGCCGTAACGCCATACAAAATGGCAGTATAGATAAGGGCTTTAACAGGTGAAATGCCAATATAATTCAATGAAAGTCCTAGTATGAGTGAAATGGCAATGATAATATAAAACGCTTTGGCTTCGTGAAATTTTTTATCTAGGCCCTGTTCCCAACCAAAAGTTTCTGCGAAAATATAGGAAAGTGATCCACTCAAAACGGGTATGGCGATGAATCCAGTTCCGATTACGCCTACGGCAAAAAGGAGGTAGGCCAGGTTTCCGGCCAAGGGTTTAAGTGCCATCGCTGCTTGCTCTACGGTATCAATTTGGTGAATGCCACTGTTGAACAAAACGGTACCAGTGGTTAAAATGATAAAGAACATCACTAGGCCAGAAAAGGACATTCCAAAGTCAACATCCTGTTGCATGTCTTTGATTATTTTTTTATTCACCACCAGGTGCTGTTTGGCATGATTCATTTCTTCCACTTCCATGGTGGCTTGCCAAAAGAAAAGATAGGGCGAAATGGTAGTACCCAGAATGCCCACTAATATGCTGATAAATTCTTTATTAAATTGAATAGAGGGGATGAAGGTGGAAGAAAGAATTTTTAAAAAATCTTGTTTGTACAAAAAAGGAACGATTAAATAAACCAATAAAACAATGCAAAGATATTTTAGTGCTGCAGCGATTTTTTGATAGGGCAAATAAATAATTAATGCGAGCAGGACCAGGGTGAATACCACACTAAAATAGGTGGCTTCAATGGAAGGGAAAAGCAAATTTCCTACAGCGCCCATTCCTGCAATATCCGCTCCAATATTCATAATGATGGCGGGGAAACTAAATAGCAGCATAAGGTACAGTACGGGCCTAGGATAATTTTTCTTTAGCGTACCCGTTAGTCCCTTTGATGTTACCATCCCAATTCTTGCACACATTTGCTGGATGGAGGCCATTAGTGGAAAAGCAATCATGGCGGTCCAAAGGGTGGAAAGGCCATAGGCTGCTCCTGCCTGCGAGTAGGTGGCAATACCAGACGGGTCGTCGTCGCTGGCACCGGTTACCAAACCTGGCCCAAGCAATTTCCAAAATCGGGAGAGTCTGCCGGGTTTATTTATTTCCGTTTTCATACTTACTTTTTGTTAAAACAATATGCTAGAAGGAAAACCCATTTTAAAAAAACATGTTTATTTACCCGGATTTTTTGAAAGGTCCGTTAATTCAACTTTTCGAAATTCCACTTCGGATCCTTCTGCTTGCAGTGCGATATGCCCCTTACTGGCTGTACAGTTAAAGCCTTTATTCAAATTATCTCCATTCACCCATACATTGATAGTATTTCCAATACATTCAATGGTCATGCTATTCCATTCGCCCAGCGGTTTTTCAGACTGGTCGGTGAGGTTTTTTATTCGCCTTTGTTTGCCTTCGGTAATTCCCCATTTTTCTTTAGGTCCTCTACGGGTTCCCATATCAGGCACCTCAATGTCTTCCACGATGCACCAAAAATCACCTGCATTCTCGTGCATCATTTGCACTTCTATTGATTTCGGAAACATTTTATAGAGCGCCCTTGGGGTAGAGGCAAATACGAGTACGCCACAGTTTCCGGGTTTGCCGGCAAAACGATATTCTAGCTTCAATCTAAAATTTTCATAATCGGCATCGGTAATTAGATGTCCCTGGGGGGTGCCCAGACTTACCAATAAACCGTTGCGGATAATAAATGGATTGATAGCTGATGGGTTGGTATCCATTTCCGGAACATCTATGTGCCAACCCGATAAATCCTTTCCATTGAAAAGGTTGATAGTTTGAGCTGTTATGCTAGCGAAAAAAAAATGCATTCCTGTAAGAAGGAGGAGGGTATACTTATTCATGGCTGATGTAGTTTTTCTGCTTTACCAATATTAATCAAATCTGTAGGAAAATTTACATAAATCTTCGGAAAAAAATAAAAAAATCTCCCGCAGATTTCCGCAGCTTACATCTAGCTTTTTGCTTTTTTGAAATACTCATTGGGTGATAAGCCTGTAATACTTTTGAAGCTAGTAAAAAAGGGGCTATAACTGGCAAAGCCCACTTTTGGAGCAATCGATTCGATGGTGTTGTTATCCAAATAACCTGAGTCGATTAATTGGATAGCGTCCTGTACCCGAAATATTTTTTTGTAATCTGCAAAGGTCTCTTTACAGTGAAATTTAAATAGATAATTGATATGACTAGTAGGGATATTGATCTCTCTTGCCAAATCTTCAAGCGTTGAATCTGGTTTTCTGAAATAAATTTCGTTAAAAGAAATGTTTTCAATTTTATGGATGTACAAGGATAAGTTATCGGCTATTTGTTCTAACAGCTTCAGGTCCTTTTCGACACTCACAGGGTGAATTGGCTTGATACTCCAAATATCGGTTAATTTATTTTTTTTTGATTTGAAATCCTCCAACTGTTTCCCTAAAAAATCGAAGCCATACAATATCTGGGGAGTAATCAATAGTTTAAAAAAGATAACCAGCCAGATGAGCGAACTTATCCAAATGTTTTGATTAAAGTTTGATTGTTTATAAACGAAGCCCGAACTAAACATATTTAAACTTAATCGGAAAATAATTATTAAAAAGCAGCCATATACTATATAGGTCCAGCGGTGTATGATTTTATTTTGAGTTTCCACCGTTTTCAAATCACTTTTTTTGCGCCAAACATTTTTCCTCAGCATCAAAAATCCAGCATATCCATAGATCAAACTAAATGCAAATGCGAAGATGGAAGT
>CANJAW010000323.1:0-3792 GCA_947472215.1 Chitinophagaceae bacterium | reverse complement strand
TATAGGGATTATGCTGCATATCATCAAACAACCCCAATTGCATTCTTGCTCGCAATACCCGGTAAGCAGCACTGTCAATTTCTTTCAATGAAACTTTTCCGGAATGATAGGCATCTACTAGGGGCTGCATAAAAATATCATCCCCACATTCAAGATCCAACCCTGCCTGGATACTCACCTTTGCAGCTAGTTCTTTGGTTGGTACGTA
Organism: Chitinophagaceae bacterium; assembly: GCA_947472215.1. Classification (GTDB taxonomy): domain Bacteria; phylum Bacteroidota; class Bacteroidia; order Chitinophagales; family Chitinophagaceae; genus Ferruginibacter. The sequence goes on along the minus strand of CANJAW010000323.1, from coordinate 3,584 downwards.
TTTGTGGGCATCTACCAAATGGCTGGGTGCACCGCAATCTGAAACAACATAACCGTTAAATCCCCAATCCTGTCGAAGTACTTTGGTAAGCAAAAAAGCATTGGCAGTGCAGGGTACACCATTTACTGCATTATAAGCCGTCATAATGGATGCAGCTTTCCCTTCTTTTATACAAGCTTCAAAAGCAGGTAAATAATATTCTCTAAGTACACGCATCGAAACGACTGCATTATTAAAAAAACGATTCCCCTCTTGATTATAAACTGCAAAATGTTTTGGAGTAGCTACCACTTTTAAATATCTAGGATCATTGCCCTGCAAGCCCTTTACAAACTGAACACCCAACACACCAGCCAGGTATGGATCCTCTCCATAGGTTTCTGGACTTCTCCCCCATCGTGGATCGCGAGCCATATTGATGGTAGGTGACCAAAAAGTAAGCAGATCATTAAATTTCAACGTTTGCTTTTTTCCCTGTTCCAGTTCGTTCCATCTAGCACGTGCCTCATCTGAAATAGCAGTAGCCACTTTATATAACAGTGAGGGGTTCCACATACTCGCCATTGCCAATGCTTGAGGAAAAACGGTGAATTTTCCAGGCCTTACCACTCCATGCAAAGCTTCATTGCCGTGATAATATTTGTCGATATCCAGTCTCGGAATACCTGGAGAACTAGCAATGAGTAAACTTATTTTTTCATCTGCAGTAAGGCGACTTAGTAAATCATTGATACGTTCTGTATGGGATAATTGCTCATTCCTAAAAGCTGGAATTGACTGTCCGTATACAATCTGTTGCATACAGGTACCTACCAATAACAGGAGCAAATGAATTTTAATATAGGGGCTTTTTATTTTCAAAAGTTAACTATTGATTTCTATTATTTATAATTTGTATTGAGTACGCCCTTTTCTTCACTAACAGAAAGTTGCAATTCTTTCATAGTTACACCAGTAGCATTATTCAATAATACCACAGGCATTTCTATTGCTGTAGGAATTTGCATTTTCGTTAGACTAATATTTTTTACATCATCAAAAACCAGTGCGGGTCTAAAATCAGCTTCTACATAACGAAGGATTACATTTTTCATCTTAATTCCTTCAGCATGACGCATATAAAATCCCCAAGCAGGCAATTCGCCAAACATAGAAAAATCAGGATAATTAGCAGCATTTTCAGGAATGGTTGTGATGGTATTCAAGGGTATATATGCAATGTTTTTATCAGCCCTCCCTCCATAACTGATTTCAATATTTTCTAGCGTAACATCTTCTACCGGAAAGCCCGGAATACCCACAATAGAGGAAGGTATTAAATTGTAGGGCAAAAAAGGATGACCGTAAATATGATAATGAGAAGGCCGATAAGGCATTTTATCCAATCCTGGACGAATATGATCCGGAGGGCCTTCCAAGGGATATCCCTGGTCAGGTTTTAATAAAGGCGTTTCCACTTTTACGTTAGCTATATAAATCCCCTTCAGTGTTCCCACTTTACCGTTACCATTTCGCTGCCCACGACGAATAAAAATAGCGTTACCCGTATTTTTGGCGTTTACATTTCGAATTGTAATATTCTCCAAAAAACCACCATCTACCGATTCAAGAGCTATAGCAGATCGGTAGGTATCAAAGATGGTAAGGTTACGAATGTCAAAATTTCGAAAACCTCCAAAATTAGCCGTGCCGAATTTTAGACCGTTAGCACTAGAGCGCAACGTACAACTATCGACAAAAACATTTTCACAAAAACTAGCAGAATTCTCCGATTTAAAACAAAGTGCATCATCAGAAGCATTGATAAAACAATGGGTAATTCGAACATTTTTACAATCGGTAATGTCCAATCCGTCATTATTCCAGTAGGCAGTACTTTGCACGGTAATGCCATCAATCTTTACCCCATTGCACTCTACGTAATTTTGCACCCAGTCGGAAGCATTTTTTAAAGTAATCCCAGTAATATTCACATTGGTACAGCCATAAAAGTAAAGAATATAGGCTCTCCCCCCTGGCCGTTTATAAAGCCAAATAGAATCTTGTTTCATCTCACCACTGCGAAGTTTTTGAAAAATATCCAGCATTAATTCTTGTGCCTGACCATCAACAATTCCTTTTCCACTGATTGCTATATTGTTTTGATTGTTGGCAGAAATTATTGCAGGTTTTCCTGTTTTATTTCCATAATCTGATCGATTGGTAGGTCCTAGTAATCTTGCACCTAATTCAAGATGAAGATCAACACCCGATTTCAAAAAAATAGGTCCCGACATGAAATTCCCTGGCGGAATAATAACTCTTCCACCACCCTCTGCTGAAACCTTGTCTATTAATTGCTGAATAACAACAGCATTGTTGGTTTGACCATCTGCTACAGCACCGAAAGAAGTAATCAGCTGGTCATTACGTTGGCTGTACCCCGAAAAGGAATGCAGGATAAACAAAAATAATAACAGTCTATTTTTCATACCCTTTGATTTGATCGATTAAAATATCATTTTGTAACACATTGAAACCTTTAATTACAAGGGTATTTCCCAAACCAACCAAATGATTATCCTTAGTTTCAATTTCAACATGTATATGATCGCCCGGTAAAAGGGAAAAGAAATTATCGGTGTAAAATGATGGGCGAATGGGCTTTTTATCTTTGTCTACTAATTGAAGCTGGGTGAAAAATGCAATCGTTTTAGTCTTATTGTCAATATCTAAATCAATAAAATACTTGTTGCCCCTTTTTGAAATTACTGAATGGGTAGTGAGGCTCGTTTTTTTCATAGAACTCAATGACTCAAAGCCAGCTGATGCAGGTCCGGTAAGGGTTTCCTTGCCTAAATATGGATTGTTAGACCGCCAATAAAAACTACGTGAAACTTCTTTTCCCATTTCAGTAAGCAATACCAGTTTAATGAAATGTACTGGCGTTAAGGATGTGCTGAAACTTATTTTCAACAAATCATTCAGTACTGCATCCGATCCAATTTGAGGGATTTTGATGGATTGGGTAGATACTTTTTTACTGTTTAGGTCAAACACTTCTGCTACGAGCAAATAATTATGGAAAGTTTCAAAATAATCATTGTATACCGAGACCGTATTTTTTAAGTAATCGAATTGAGCATGCAATGGTTCCAATGCATGCTGAGTATGGTATAAGGAAGCGGTAGGCTCTAAAGACCAATCCCACATTCTTCCACAAACCTGTCGGGTAGGAGAATTGTGATACCAAAATAGTAAACCTGAGCAATACCGATCGCCATAGCCAAATTTATTACGGTTCCATACTTCCCAAATAGATTTTGAATTCATTGCTCCCAACAACTGGGCCTTTTGTGAAAATTCATCAATCGATTTAGAAAGGCCGTAATTATTCACCAGGTCTTTGTATTTGTTGGTCATCCCATGAAAAGCAGCTCCATCCAAATAATCCCACACTTCTTTATTGATCGGCCACAAATCCTTTTCGGACATCATTTCGCGCAACACTTCTACAGTGGGTAAGGTAGGAGCACCATATTCCGGATTAAATCCATCTACCCTGCTACCTCTATCAGAAGCCGTATTTTCATAGTGCTGCATCG
>CANJAW010000322.1:0-3805 GCA_947472215.1 Chitinophagaceae bacterium | reverse complement strand
CTTTCGCAACATCTGTTGCGCTGTTAACAGAGATTCCGATATCGGCTGCCTTTAGCGAGGGGGCATCATTGATACCGTCTCCCAAGTAGCCCACAGCAATATGGTTGGCTTTTAACGCCAAAATGACCCTGTTTTTTTGGTCAGGCGAAAATCGGGTAAAGATGGTAGTGTTTAATACTCTTTTTTTTAGGGCATCATCGGAAATAGTATCCATTTCTTGCCCTTGCATCATGCCCTTAATGGGTAATCCAATCTCGTTGCAAATTTTTTGAGTTACCAGTTGGTTATCGCCGGTAATTATTTTCACTTCTACACCAATCAATGCAAGGGCTATTATTACATCATTTGCATCCTCTTTGGGAGGGTCGAGAAAGGCAACAAATCCTTCAAAGGATAGTTCCATTTCATCTTGCTTGCTAAATTTTTCCCCCTCTTTTACTTTTTTAATAGCAATTGCCAATACTCGATACCCCTGGGCACTTAGTGCTTCATATTGATGTAAGGCAGTTGCAATAAAATCTTTGTCCTGTAGGCAAACTTTCAAAATTTCTTCGGGTGCACCCTTGCAAATGAGCGTTAGATGATCTAATTGTTTGATTACTACACTCATCCGCTTTCGGTAAAAGTCGAAGGGGATTTCATCTATTTTTTGATAGTTGGCAATGGCAGGTTTTTTTTGCCCTAAAATAGCGTCGTCAAGCGGATTTTTAATGCCGGTTTGGAACAAACTATTTAGGTAAGCTAATTGAAAAACATTGACTGAATCCTTGCCACTGGCATCCACACATTTTATCAATTTTATTTTATCTTCTGTTAGCGTGCCTGTTTTGTCTGTGCATAATACTTTCATGCTGCCGAAATTTGGAATTGCTGATAAGTGTTTAACAATTACTCCTTTTTTTGCCATTTGCAGCGAACCCTTCGACATGGTAAGCGACATAATCATAGGAAGTAATTCAGGAGTAAGTCCAACGGCAATGGCTATAGCAAACATGAAGGATTCCAGCACATCTTTTTTCATTAATGCATTGATGAAAAAGATAAATAATACCAGTGCAATGGTAACTTTTAGTATGATGTAACCGAATTCCCGCATCCCTCGGCTAAAATCAGTTTCTTCCTCCCTGCTGGATAATTTTTGTGCAATTTTACCAAACTCGCTAGCGGCGGCGGTTTTCACTACCACCGCTTTTGCAGTCCCGCTGATTACACTAGATCCAAGAAAGGCGATATTATTCCAAGAGGCCAAATCACTACTGGCTGATTCAATTGCAGTTGGCTGCTTTTCAGCAGGAAAAGATTCGCCCGTGAGGGTGGATTGGTTTATGAAAAAATCCTTTGCTTGTAGTATCCTAACATCAGCAGGTATTATTTTACCAGCATTCAGTAACACAATATCACCCAAGCAGATATCTTGTGAGCGAATTTCTATTTCTACGCCATTTCTTACTACGGTTGCCTTACTTTTTACTGCCTGCTTTAATTTATCAGCAGCATTACCAGCATCCCTTTCTTGAAAAAAATCAATTGCCACACTTGTTATTACAATAACAATAATAATTAAGGCATTAATGGTTTCTGCAACCGAAAATGAGATTACAGCGGCTATTAATAAAAGAAGAATCAGCGGACTTTTAAAATGCTGTATCAATTCTTTCCACCAGGCAGATTTTTTGTGCGAAGGGATAATGTTTTGACCGAATTTTTTTAGGCGAACGGCGGCTTCATTTGATGAGAGTCCCTTGCTTAAGTCTGATGAAAAATCGGATATAACCTGAACTTCCGTTTGGGAGGCGATGTTCTTTAAATTAGTAGTTAGAGAAATAGTCATTTCAATATGGGATGTACGCTATACAATTACTAATAGATTTCCTCGACAATAGCTTACTAAAGTAAGGGTGGATAAGGAGTGAAATACTGACTGATATTGTCTCACTTGATGATGCGTGTCATAAATGGAATCGCATTTAACTATTTTATTTGTAATCCATAGAGGTATTTTATCTAAAAGTTGCTCATATGACCCTCAGTGAAATCGTGGATTTAATTGGTAAGGAGAATGAAAGTTTACTCACACATTCCTGTAGAACGGTAGTAAAAGAACAGTTGCATCTTCCCTCGCCTGACTTTATTGATAGGGTATTAAGTGATTCTAACAGGAATGGACAAACGATGAGGAGCCTTACTGGTTTGTTTAATACGGGGCGACTTTCAGGCTCTGGGTATTTATCTATTTTGCCAGTCGACCAAGGCGTGGAACATAGTGCAGGAGCTTCTTTTGCACCTAATCCAATCTACTTTGATCCGGAAAATATTGTGAAACTCGCCATAGAAGGAGGCTGCAATGCGGTTGCCTCCACAATTGGTGCATTGGCTATGGTTGCGCGAAAGTATGCCCATAAAATACCTTTTATCGTTAAACTTACTCACAATGAATTACTTACTTATCCAAATAAATATGACCAGGTATTATATGGGTCTGTAAAGGATGCATGGAATATGGGGGCAACAGCTGTAGGGGCAACCGTTTATTTTGGTTCTGAAGAATCTGCTAGGCAGATTACGCAGGTTGCTGCCATTTTTGAAGAAGCGCATTCATTGGGTATGGCAACAGTTTTGTGGTGTTATTTACGCAATACTATTTTTAATCGAGCCGAAGCAGACTATCATCTTTCTGCAGATTTAACAGGTCAGGCTAATTATTTGGGGGTTACGATTCAAGCAGATATTATCAAACAAAAATTGCCTGTCAATAATGGCGGCTATACCGTATTGAATTTGTCAAAAGGTGAATATGGAAAAATGGACGACCGAATGTATACTCAATTAGCTTCCAATCATCCCATTGATCTTTGCCGCTACCAGGTAGTCAATTGCTTTATGGGACGGTCAGGGTTAATTAATTCCGGAGGAGCATCGGAGGGTCAGTCAGATGTAAAAGCGGCAATTATAACCGCCATAATAAATAAACGTGCTGGGGGTATGGGATTGATTTTAGGAAGAAAAGCTTTTCAGCGGTCGATGCAAGATGGTATTGGGTTATTGAATGCGATTCAAGATATCTATCTCGAGAAGGAAATTTCGATTGCATAAATAAATTCCCTGAATACCAGCGTCATTTAAATATATCCAAACTGTTTTTCTCAGTAGCTATGAGTGGAGCCGATTACTGAATAATTTTTCTGGCAATGAATCAAAATAATATCAACTGCATAAAAAAAAAGCATTTCAAGAAATTAAAACAATATGCCCTTTTGCTTTCAAAAGATTTTGACCTAGAGGCCATCCATCGTTTTCGGATTGAATACAAGAAATTTCGTGCATTTGTTCGTTTAGGTTCACTCAGTTTGGATATTCCCAATAAGGTTAAGATGTCTAAAAAATTAAAAAATTGGTTCAATGATTTGGGGCATCTTCGCGATATTCAATTGCAGCAGCAGCGAATTATTTCTGTTGTTGAAATGGCACCTGCAAATCTTCATGGCTATTCTGACTTGCTGAATTCCGAAATTATTAAACTGAAAAACCATTTGTATGAAAAACATTTTGAGGCCGCAATAAAAAAAAATAAAAAAAAGATTAATAAGGGTTTTCCTGAAAAAATATCGAAAAGCAATTGTTTAAAATTCGTGACCCGAAATGTATTAATGGTGTATCAGATTTTATTGAAAGGAGATTTGGGCGATTATGATTTCCATGCGGTTCGGAAATATTTAAAAGACATATTTTATTATCTAGCTGTTGAGAAATTGAGTTTGTCTGCTGTTGCACCTTCAGCTATTTTTAATTCTACTGACGATTATTT
>CANJAW010000321.1:0-3818 GCA_947472215.1 Chitinophagaceae bacterium | reverse complement strand
GTGAATAGATTTAAATTTTCAGGTCTTCCATAGGGAGAATAATTTTCTTCCTAAAGCACTTTTTTTCATGATTTTATAGATAAAAGAATATTTCCCATATCCTTTTATTATTATTTTTTTATTTTCCAGGTGAATCATTTTTTCAAAAGGTAGCTCTTTGCCATCGGGGTATAAAAATCCTGGATGCAGGACTTTTATTTTTTTTCCAAGGATATATTTATTTAGGTAAGATTCATCATGCCATAGTGCGATGATACCCTTATCGATGTCTGTTTGGGTATATTGAAAGCAAGTTTCAATGAAAGTCAAGTAGTCACTTGTTTTTCCACCGTTCAATCCGCCTGCAGCATAGATTTCCCCTTGTCCGGGTTGAATATAAGCCATCGACAATGGATTATTTTCGTAGGTGAAATTATTGGGTGCGGCATCCCAATATCCGGGATGCTGCGTTACTACTAACTGCTCATCCTCCATTGGCAAAAAATTGACTGCATTAATATCTTGGCAGATGCTGCAGTTTGCATTGAAAAAATAGGTAAAGTCAAATGGTTTCAGTTGCTCTTGAATACTTTTGAAAAATTTGAAACGATATAAAGTGGGGTACGGCCAGGCTAAGGCTTGCTGGTATTGGAGGTGAATATTTGGCAAGTGCCCCATAAATATTTCAGCTACATCGGTAAATACAAAATAATGTTTTTCGTAATCAAGCAGCAGGTGTTTTTCTGCACTTGCATAAAAATTTTCCCAGAATAAAACATATTCGCCTGTACAAATGTACAAAATAGCTATCGTAGGTTTCTTCATGTAGGACTTAGTATTTCTTTTTGGCAATAATGATACATTCGGGAGAATAAGCTCGGTTGTTGGGTAAATTGATTCTTCTTAGCAACTTGACTACCTTCTTAGTAAGGCTTAGTAATAATTTCTGCCCTGCGGATCTTTTTTGTTGATCTACCCAAAAATCAATTCCACCAATGTAACCGGCTTCTATTATTTCAAAGTTGTTTTTAATTAAAACATTTTCCCATTTTTTCACATCCATACTTGGAATAAAATGCCTGTTCAGATTTTCTCTGTCTAAGAGTGAATGCAGCTTCAGTTGCACAGAGCCTCCGAAATTAGGGGCAGTGATGTAGACATGGCCCCCTGGCTTTACCAATTTTGCATGTAAATCGATCATTTCTTCAAAGCGCTCAAAATGTTCAATAAAACCTGCTGAAAACACAACATCATATTGTTTTTCCTTGTTCAATGTTAGTACATCGGCTTGTTCAAAAGAGCCCGTTTTGAAATTATTGAATTTCAACCATTCTATTAGTGCAGGTAAATATTGAGTTTGGTCAATTCCATTTAGCTCGTAACCTAGTTTGCCAAAATGATAAATAAACCTCCCAGGATAAACGCCTATTTCAAAAATTGTTTTGGGATGTTCATCAGTTGGAGTATTTAAATATTTGTAAATCAACTTCACGGTAGGATAATCCAAGGGCATGGGTGAAAATTTGTATTTCTCATACCCGCTCTCCCAATAGTTTATGTCGGCAAGATTTTTCATTACAGGCTCCATAGTAAAGGTTTACATTGTTTATTGGGTCATTAGCATCCTGCCAGAAAAAGCTGCTGCTGCACTATTGGCATCGGTTTGTTCATCCATTTATTCTACCCTCCCCATCCTTCCCTGTCTAAACTTCTGTATTGGATGGCTTCTGCGAGGTGTTCCGGCTTTATATCAGCACTGGCTGCAAGGTCTGCAATGGTACGACTTACTTTTAATATTCTGTCATAAGCACGGGCAGAAAGATTTAGTTTTTCCATTGCAATTTTTATGAGGTTTTGGCTGGCGGTGTTAATGACGCAAATTTCTTTCAGCATTTTACTGCTCATTTGCGCATTGGCATATACCCCTTCATTGTCTTGATATCTTTCGGCTTGTATATCCCTTGCCTTAATCACCCTTTCGCGTATTCGATCACTTTTTTCAAATGCTTTGTCTGAGGATAATTCACTAAATGCTACTGGAGTTACTTCAACATGTAGATCAATCCTGTCTAATAGAGGTCCCGAAATTTTGTTTAGATACTTTTGCACGGCACCAGGCGGGCAGGTGCATTGCTTGTCGGGGTGGTTGAAATAGCCGCAGGGACAAGGATTCATGGATGCGATGAGCATAAAGCTAGCTGGAAATTCTAACGCAATTTTTGCCCTTGAAATGGTAACTTTTCTTTCTTCCATTGGCTGTCGCATTACTTCTAGTACCGTTCGCTTAAATTCAGGTAATTCATCGAGGAATAATACACCATTGTGTGCTAGCGAAATTTCGCCCGGCTGTGGATTACCTCCGCCACCAACGAGGGCAACATCTGAAATGGTATGGTGGGGGCTTCGGTAAGGCCTTTTGGAAATGAGGGTAGCATTTTCAGGCAACTTGCCCGCCACACTATGAATTTTAGTGGTTTCTAATGCTTCCTGCAGTGAAAGAGGAGGAAGGATGGTTGGTAAACGTTTTGCTAGCATAGTTTTTCCAGCTCCTGGAGGGCCAATTAAAATGGCGTTGTGGCCACCAGCCGCAGCGATTTCTAGCGCCCTTTTTATATTTTCCTGTCCTTTTACATCAGAAAAGTCGATGTCAAAATCGCTTTGGGCGTAGGCAAATTCTTCACGGGTATTTACCACAGTGGGTTCTAGCGTTGATTCATCTTTGAAGAAATCAATTACTTCGTTTAAATGGCCAACGCCATATACCGCTAGGTTGTTTACCATGGCTGCTTCCCTAGCATTTTGTTTGGGTACGATTAGTCCTTTGAAATTTTCTTTTCTTGCTTGTATGGCGATGGGTAGTGCACCTTTGATAGATCGTACATTGCCATCCAAACTGAGTTCACCCATGATGACATAGTCAGTGAGCTTCTCTGGATTGACGAGTTGATTGCTAGCACCTAGCGTAGCCATAGCTATTGGAAGATCAAAGGCCGTACCGCTTTTCCGAATATCCGCAGGGGCAAGGTTTACAATCAGTCGGGTGCGGGGCATGAAAAAATTATTGTCTTTGATGGCGCTTTCTACCCTCAATAAACTTTCTTTTACCGCTCCATCGGGTAGCCCTACAATGATTGCGTCTGATTTTCCTTGATTATTAACGTTAACTTCTACTGCAATTGTAATTGCTTCTACGCCATATACGGCACTGCCGAAAGTTTTTACTAACATAGACGAAATAATAAAAAGATTAAAACAACTGATCGAAAGATAAGCAATCAATTTTTTAAAAATCCACTTATTTTATTTCTTGCATTTCTACTAATTTTTTGTAAAAACCATTTTGAGCAATTAAGGAATCATGGGTACCTCTTTCTATAATGGCTCCCTTTTGCAATACAATAATTTCGTCTGCATTACTGATGGTGCTGAGCCGATGGGCAATAACCAAGGATGTCCGGTCTTGCATGAGGTTAACAATGGCATCCTGAACCAGGCGTTCACTTTCAGTGTCCAAAGAGGAGGTAGCTTCGTCTAATATCAGGATAGGGGGATTTTGTAATACGGCTCTGGCAATCGTTACCCGTTGGCGCTCACCACCACTTAGTTTCATTCCCCGGTCGCCTATATTGGTATCGTATTTTTCGTCTTTTTGTTGAATAAATTGGTGTGCATTGGCAATGGTAGCAGCTTCCAATATCTCTTTCGTCGAAGCATTGATGTTGCCCAAAGCGATATTGTTGGCGATGGTGTCATTGAATAAAATGGCTTCTTGTGTTACAATGCTCATTTGTTTGCGCAGCGATTGAATCGTGAAGTCTTTGATATTTACGCCATCAATT
>CANJAW010000320.1:0-3824 GCA_947472215.1 Chitinophagaceae bacterium | reverse complement strand
TATGTTTTTCTTTGATAAAATACCTAAAAATGAAATATCAAATTACTTTTCAATGTCTGACATTGTTATATCTACTGTTATGCCATTAAAAGAATTAGAAGCTAATAGTGCAAATAAATTTTTTGATGCATTAGCCTCAGGTACTTGCATGGTAGTAAATCATGGGGGTTGGCAAGAGCATGAACTTATTAAATTCAATTGTGGCTTTAGGTTGCCAAGAAATATAGACGAAGCCTTTATTAAATTAAAATATTATACCGAAGATAAAATGAAATTAAAAAATATGGGTCATAATGCTCGAATTTTAGCAAAAGAAAAATACTCTAGAGATATTTTAGCAAAAAGATTAGCTGATTTTTTTGAACAATAAAAATAAATAATAAATGAAAAAATATCAAATATGTACAAATTGTGTAATGGATACATCTGATCCCAAAATCACATTTGATAGTGAAGGAGTTTGTGATCACTGTAATGGTTTCTATAAAGATGTAGAACCTAATTGGCATCCAAATGATTATGGAAAAAATATATTTCGCAAACAAGTAGAAGAAATTAAAAATAACTCTAAGGGCAAGGATTATGATTGCATAATGGGTTTGAGTGGCGGTTTAGACAGTTCATACTTACTTCATTTAGCAGTAAAAGAGTTTGGATTAAGACCTTTAATTTTTCATGTTGATGGAGGTTGGAATACAGACGTTGCAGTTAATAACATTCAAGTATTAGTAGATAATCTTTCCCTTGATTTATATACAGAGGTAATTGATTGGAAGGAAATGGCCGATTTTCAGCTGGCATTTTTTAAATCTGGGACACCTCATTTGGATATACCACAAGATCATGCCTTTTTTGCAACAATGTTCCACTTCGCTAACAAATATGATATTAAATATATTTTGAATGGAGGAAATTTTTCAACTGAATGTATAAGGAATCCGAAGGATTGGATTTATTATGGAACAGATATGTCTTTTATTAAAGATATTAGAAAAAAATTTAGTACATATGTAATGAAGAGTTATCCATGGAGTGGAATTTTATACCATAAAATTTACTTGAGATATTTCAAAGGGATAAAGGTAGTTCGTCCTTTGAATTATTTACCTTATACTAAAGAGATCGCAATTGAAACTTTAAAAAATGAATATGGATGGATGCCTTATCCTCAAAAACATTTTGAATCAAGATTTACTAAATTTTATGAAGGGTATTGGATGCCAACAAGATTTGGGTATGATACAAGAAGAGTTCAGTTTTCGAGTTTGATCGTGACTAAGCAAATGACAAGAAAAGATGCAATAGATCAGCTAAGTGTGTTGTCATATGATATAACTAAAATTGATGAAGAATTTGAATATATAGCAACTAAGCTTGGTATTAAGGTAGTTGAATTGAGAAAATATCATCAACTTCCACTCAAGTGGTATAGGGATTATAATAATGAAGAGAAATTATTCGACATCGGCGCAAAAGTAATGAAATTTCTAGGTTTAGAGCGAGTAATTAAAAGATAAATTTTTATGCGAGTAATAGGAAGCGGTGGTCACGCTAAAGTTATAGTTGCATCATTGTTAAATAATGGTTGCCAAATTGAAAATATTTTTGATGAAGATGTTTCTAAGAATGGCAAAAAATTATTAAACATAGATATTTTATCGCCAATTCCTAATTTATTAAATACTCCTCATGTTATTGGAATTGGTAATAACAAAATAAGAGAGATGATTAGCCTAAAATATAAACAAATTAATTGGGGTAAATTAATTGATATTAATTCTATAATATCAATAGATGTTATTATTTTAGAAGGTACTGTCATTCTCTCGGGAAGTATAGTCCAAGTAGGAACAACAATTGGTCGACATTGTATTTTGAACACAAAATCTTCTGTTGATCATGATTGTATAATTCATGACTTTGTTCATATTTCACCAGGAGTAACTTTGTGTGGTAATGTTGAAGTTAATATAGGCACACATATCGGCGCTGGTGCTGTTGTTATACCTAATACAAAGATTGGTAAATGGTGCATAATAGGTGCAGGTTCTGTAATTACTAATGATATACCAGATTTTTCATTAGTAGTTGGGGTTCCGGGAAGAGTAATTAAAAATTTAAATAATGTCTAAGACTAAAATCTGGCTCTCCTCTCCTCATATAGGAACAAATGAACTTCAGTATGTAAACGAAGCATTTGCAACGAATTGGATTGCACCTTTAGGTCCTCATGTAAATGCTTTTGAACAAGGTCTGCAAGACCAAACACAATCAAAACATGCTGCTGCATTAACATCTGGGACATCTGCAATTCATTTGGCATTAATTCTTTTGGGAGTAAAAGCAGGAGATACTATATTTTGTCAGTCAATTACTTTTTCTGCTTCGGCCAATCCAATTGTATATCAAGGAGCTATTCCTGTTTTTATTGATTCTGAAAGTGATACCTGGAATATGGACCCTATATTATTAAAAATTGCATTGGAAGATGCAAATCAGAATGGTAAATTGCCAAAAGCCATCATTCCTGTTCATTTATATGGTATGCCTGCTAAAATGGTTGAAATAATTTCAATTGCAAACGAATATGGTGTTCCTGTAATTGAAGATGCCGCAGAGGCTTTAGGTTCAAGTATTCATAATAAACCTTGTGGGAGCTTTGGGGAGTTTGGCGTTTTAAGTTTTAACGGAAATAAAATTATTACAACATCTGGTGGTGGAGCATTAATATCTGAGAATGCAGAAATGATTGAAAAAGCTCGTTTTCTTGCCACTCAGGCAAGAGATGCAGCACCACATTACCAACACTCTCATATTGGGTATAATTACAGGATGTCTAATGTATTAGCCGGGATAGGAAGAGGCCAATTAGAGGTATTGAATGATAGAGTAGATGCTAGACGAAGTAATTTTCAGAAGTATAAGAAATTTTTTTCAAAATATAATAACTCAGGATTTAATATAAAATTTCAAGAAGAGCCAGAAGGATATTATTCAAATCGTTGGCTTACTTGTATATTGGTTGATCCAACTACAAATAATGGATTAACTAGAGAAGAGATTAGATTAGAAATGGATGAGGAAAATATTGAAACGCGTCCATTATGGAAACCAATGCATCAGCAACCGGTATTTGCCTCTTCAAAAAGTTATTTAAATGGTGTATCAGACAAATTATTTGAGAATGGATTATGTCTACCAAGTGGGTCTAATTTAACAGAGGAAGAATTTGAAAGGATCTTTAATTGCTTAGATAAAATATTTTCTAAGCATAATTAACTTATGTATAGACATTTTATAAAACCTTCGTGTGATTTTTTTATTGCACTATTCCTTTTAATTATCCTTTCCCCAATTATATTGCTTACTGCTATTTTGTTATTCCTTGCCAACAATGGCAAGGTTTTCTTTTTTCAGCAAAGACCAGGACTAAATAGCAAGCCATTTAAGATTGTAAAGTTTAAAACAATGAGGGATGCATTTGATCAAGAAGGCATTCCTTTGCCAGACGTATTAAGACTAACCAGGGTTGGAAGTATTGTCAGGTCTGCATCTTTAGATGAGCTTCTACAATTGATAAATGTATTAAAAGGAGACATGAGTTTAGTAGGCCCAAGACCTTTATTAATGCAATATCTCTCAAGATATACTCCAGAACAAGCCAAGAGGCATAACGTTAAACCTGGTATTACTGGATGGGCTCAAGTTAATGGCCGAAATGCAATTAGCTGGGAACAAAAGTTTAAGTTTGATATAGAGTATGTAGAAAAACAATCTTTTACTTTAGACTGTAAAATTCTTTGGATGACATTCGTTAATGTGAT
>CANJAW010000319.1:0-3826 GCA_947472215.1 Chitinophagaceae bacterium | reverse complement strand
TAGGCCGTATCACTTAAAACCCCTTGCAACAGATTGCTTTCATAAGGTCGTAGGATAACAGCAGGGGCATTTTTAAAATCATCGTCATACACTACCTGGTCAAAATTGGTCCACAATATTGCAAACACCGTGGCTCCCCTCGAATAAGGTGCATTCGTTAAATTCCATGCCTTCAGTAGATTGAAGTATTTTTTTTCTACAGTATTCAATGAACTTTCATTGATGTGTTTCAAAAATAAAGGCGTCGCCATTTCTGCAAATACATTGTAGTTATCGGTTTGCAATGCCATCATATCCTTTGGGGTGATATTGTTCATAGCCTGTAAGCGTCTGTTAATGATTACTCCACGGTACAAGGGGTATCCCCTTCCAAGATAATAGGGATAAGTTGAATCTGCAGGATTTTGATTGGCGCTGCTAACAAAATTTCTGGCAGGATTATACTGAAAAGGCGTTTCATCAAAGGGTATCATTCCCTGCCACTGATAAGTACTATCTGTTCCTGGCATAATAAAATCCCCCTGTCCATTCCACTTTGCCGGCCAGTCCCCCTGGGTTCGCATCGCAATATCACCCGTTTTACTTGCAAAGGCGAAATTTTGACCCGGTGTTTTCATATTGCTGATAGCTGACAAATAATCTTGGTAATTATGCGCCCTATTTAAAAGTAGGAAAGTCTTTAATTCATTGCTTTGATCATGGGCTTTCCAACGTACAGAAAAGTACCTAGCATTAGCCGCCCGACCACCACTAAATGAGGCATCGTACATCACTGGACCAAATATAGTATACGCCACCGTATCTAAATATGTAGCAGAATCCTTAATTAAAATGGTTTCGTACCGGAATTCTGTTTTTCTCCAGGCACTATCATACCAATATTCCTGTCGACTAGCATCCCTGAATTTGATTTCATAATAATCCCTCACATCTCTGCCTCCATTGGTAACACCCCAGGCACAACTATCATTGTAACCAATAATAACAGAGGGCGCGCCGGGAAAAGTAGCCCCATACACATTGAGCCTTGGTGTATGCAATTGCATTTCGTACCAAAGAGAAGGAAGATTTAATCCCAAATGGGGGTCATTGCATAAAATGGGTGATCCTGATTTGGTTTTAGCTCCACTAACTGCCCAGTTATTACTGCCATTACTCTTATCAGGCTTTTCTTCCTGGGTGGTAACTGCAAGTCCTGTTTTATTGGAGTAAACGGAGTCCACATCTGTAGGTACTTTTAGTGCTAGCGTGGGTTTGCTGTACACCGTCCCTTTTGGAATAATAGGATCCAATGAATCTTGCCGTAAAGGATAAAGTTTGGAAAAATCCTCTTTGCTAAAATAATTCTTAGCATTGGTCATTTCAAAATCATTATCATGCCCAGCTAAATTTTCGGACATATTTTTTAGAAACAAGGCAGACTTTAAATTAGTCCATTTTTCGGGTTTATACCCCATCAGCTTGTATTCCAACGGCAGGGTACTTTCTGTTAGGGAAGCAATATATGCATTCACTCCAGCGGTATAAGCATCGCAAGTCATTTTGGTCTGCGGATCTGCTTCCATTTCTTTTAATGAAGACTCTGCAGCAAAACCCATCCCTAATCTCCTGAACTCACGGTCATGTTTAAGTGCAATTTTTCCTACAATTTCACTCGCCCTTCCTGCTGCTGCATGCGTTTGCAATTCCATTTGCCATAAACGAAATTTAGCGTGTAAAAACCCCTGTACAAAGTAGAGGTCACTATCCGATTCCGCAAAAACATGAGGAACTAACCGGTCATCAAGGTAAACTTCCACCTTTCCACTAAGTTGCGGAAATTTAAGTGCAGCACTAAAGCTAGCATGGGTGCTTTCTGCATTTTGCCAAACACCATGCTGGGGGCTCAATAATTTACCCAAAGGGGCCGGAAGCAATAGCTTTGTATTCAGCGTTATAACCAAGCCGGTTGTAATAGCTGTAGAAATAATCAGTGGTAAAATTCTCATTGGAAACAATTATACTGTAAATTAATAAAACCTTGCTTACCAACCCAAAATAGTGGTGATTATATCGTAAAAGGTTGGTTAAAATGAAAATACGCCAATTGCAATAACCAATCGAAGTTGCGCAATTGTCTAGCAATCATTTATTTTTGCAGAATGGAAATACTGCCAATTGATGTAAAGAATATACTCGGTCTTCAATTACCCTCCGACCCCCGATGGGTAAACCTTGCCGAAATGCAATTGGAGGAAATATTGACCGATCATGCCTACTGCGAGCAAAAGGCAGCTACCACCTGCATTACACTGATTCAGCGATACTCTGACAAAGAAAAGCTGGTGAACGAACTAAGTCCAATCGTAACCGAAGAATGGGGGCACTTTCGGATGGTGCTGGCAGAACTACACAAAAGAAAATTAACATTGGGTAAACAGAGAAAGGATGTGTATGTAAACAAACTAATTGAATTTCAAAAAAAAGGTGGCAGTCCGGATGAGCGTATGCTAGACCATTTATTAACGATGGCATTAATAGAAGCTCGTAGTTGCGAGCGTTTTAAACGATTGAGCGAAGGTTTAGATGATGCCTATATGAGGAGATTTTACAGGCGATTTATGGAAAGCGAAGCAGGGCACTATACGCTTTTTATTGAACTCTGTGATACGTACTTTCCCAAAACCAAAGTAAGAAAACGATGGAAAGAATGGCTCGAATACGAAAGAAAAGTAATGGATGAAATAGACATACGAGGTGACAGAATTCATTAAGCTACCCTAGTACTAAGCCCCAACGATGGAACAGCAACAAGATATAAAATAAATATTTTTGCTTCTTACCCCTGAAAGTAAGCCCTCTCATCTTCGAAATTAATATAAGGATAGCTTTTGCTTAACTGCAATAGCTTTTCCAAATGAGTGTGTAAGAATTTTTTATGCAATGCCGAACTGGGGTGAAATGGCTTGTGGCTTCTTGCCGAATTGATGATATTAATTTCTTTCATTAATTTTTGTGTATCCTCATCAATGCAGGCGGGCACAAATTTTTCCCATACATAATTGGTAGCAGCATAATTAGGGTGAACCATGTCTTCAGCATAGAATCGATAATCCCGCAAATCATCTATCACCAGTTCAAAGGCAGGGAAATAAAAAACGCCATCTCTAGTATCAGTTAAATGATGAACTGCCTGAATCAAGGCTGCCTTGCTGCGATTATTTTCTACAAAACCATCTCTTAAATGTCGGACAGGGCTAACAGTAAAAATTATTTTAGCAGCCGGATTCACGCTCAATAATTCATCGAGCATATTGGTAAAAGCTGCAACAACTTGCTCCACACGTAGCAGTGTTTTACTGAATTTATCGGTTGGCACCTTGTGACAATTAGCCACCACCTGCCGATTTTCCAGTTCATACACAAAAGCCGAACCTAGCGTTATGAAAATCCAGTCTGCTTTTACAATAAAATTGCTGGCTTCCTGTGCAGCTTCATGGATACCCTGCAAACAGATTGTTTTGTCGGGATGGGAAAAACGGCTATGGTGCTCCCAACTATTCCAGCATTCATTTTGGTAAAACAGGTCCTCCCCTGTAATAGGTTGATTTGAAATATAGGATTGAAGTGATTTTGCGATACTGATAGGATTGAATAAAATTCCATTCGGATTTTCCAATACAGTAAACTTATGCTGCTTGAGTTTTGTAGCGATATTCTCCGTAAAACAGGACCCTATCAACAATAATTTATCAGTATGATGAATTGGTGCTGCATTTTTTTTGGGTGTAAAGGCTAAATGGAAATCCATATTTATATTCTATTCACACGAATTTACAGCAATGTT
>CANJAW010000318.1:0-3833 GCA_947472215.1 Chitinophagaceae bacterium | reverse complement strand
TAGTTTTGGAGATAATTATTTTTGGTGACCCATATCAAATATTCCTATGAGATGAATCACATGGTAGTTTTGCATGCGTGTATTTTTTTGATACGATTTATTACGGAAATGAGTAGTTTATTTTTAAATTTCAAGTCCGGCAAACTTGCCAGACTTGTATTCACCAGTCCTCATCAGAAAAATCATTTTTTTAGTGTACGCATATAATTAATAGTGTTCCAGATATCTTCTGCTTCTGGTAACTTCTTTTTAAAACTGGGCATATCACTCCTTCCTTCTGATATTTTGTAAAATAGTGATCCATCGGATTGCTGCTGGGTGGAAGGTAAATTGAAATTCCCTGGTTCAGTTTTCAACTGTTCCGCTTTTGGGCCATCACCCAAACCTGATTTTCCATGGCAGCTCTGACAATGTTTTCCCCATAATTCCTTTCCCTCTTTTAGTGAACCAGCATCTGATTTTAATGGGTTAGCCATTTTTGTGAATTTATCAGGAGCCACCCATGGAGCTTTTGGTTGTTGTAGGGTTACAAAGGCAGTACTGGTAATTAAAATAATACTAACTGTAGTGAATAGTGTTGTCTTCATTTTTTCGATTTTTGATGATTTAAAATTTTTCTGATTTGGTATTAAATTTATTTCAGTTTACGTTTAAAAATTCCAAAGTCTAGTTATATTGAATCCAATGGCAAATTGACCTTCCGTTAAATCATTTTGATTAAAAAAGGCGTTGCTTTGGGGAATGATGTTGTGATAATTTCCTGCAAATACCTGAAACGCATGGGCACTAGTAACAAACTCCAATCCGAAACTAATGTTAGGGTGAGGGTTATTCATTGGATGCTGTGTGAGTGGCTGGTCGTAGTTAATCATCAAATTTGTTTTAGGGGTCATTTTATACCTTCCCATAAAAGCAACTGCAAAATGATCATTGTTCATTTTGGCTTGAATTTTTCCATCTGTGTCTAAAAAGCCTTCTATATTATTGAAGTGAGCAATACTGGGCGCAATTTGTACAGAGAATTTATCGGAAATTTTTCGTGCAATGAGTAGTTGGTGAAAATAGGAAATTCTATCTCCGTTTGTTACAAAATTTTCTTTTCCTCTCGTGTCGATTACAATATTGCTAAACCAGCTAATACTGATTGGAAAGCCTCCAGTTTTATTTTGTTTTACTATTGCGTATTTTCCATTGATATCCCATTGTAATCGGTCCTTGGTAAATCCTGCACCTAACTGAAATTTATCCATTACTACATAACTGAGTCCGATTCGAATATTAGAAGGAGCATAGATGCCATAGAGGTCTTTGTACCCTTTCGTTACATTTCCAAATCTGTGTTGAATATCCATTTCAAAAGTTCCTTTAATTGGCACCATTACACTTTGATTGTCTTGAATCCAATTGCTTTCGAAGGTGTTTTTAATAGCTTTCTTTTTTACAATAGGAGCTGTCGATATGCTATCTGTATTGACTGTTACCTGTGCTACTAAATTTATATTTATCATTATAAGTAAGCAAATTGCTAAACCGCTTATGGCAAGGGGAGAATATTCTTTTTTCTTTTCCATGAGTTATATTTTTGTTTAATCAAATCTGGTGGTTACCAGATTTTCTTGATAAATAGTTGATTTGTTATCAATTTTTTTGGAGCAATTGGGTTAATTGTTTTTTGCACCTTGTTTAACCCAGGCCAATACCAATTGGTTGATATTGGATGGATTAGAGGCTGACCCAACGGGCATAGCCGTATTTTTTTTACCGGTCATCCAAAGGTATAGTTCACTTTTTTCTGGATTGGTTATGTCAACATAGTTCCCATTGATTAATGTGTTATAAGCCTTGTCGGCAGATAGGTCTGGCTTAATTCCACCGTTGCTATGGCAGCCGCTAACACTGCAACTCTTACTGAATATGGGAATAATTTCATTACTGATGCTTACTGTTGTTGTAACTTCTTCACCTAAATTCTGAATCACCAATGTTTTTACTTTATAACATCCTGTTATTAAATACATTCCTGTAGTAACCAGTAGTAATGCTATCGCTATTATTTTCTTTGACATGATCTTTTTTTTATTATTTAAAAGAACAGCTACTGGCTATTTTTGGAACTTGAGCAGTAAATTAGGTTTGATACCATGTTGGTAGTTTGATTTATTAAAAATCCCTATTCCAAATGGTTGGTCTTTGAAATTAGAAAAGTCAACATCTTGTCTGTAGGCATCTCCAGTTTTCAATGCACGTTTAATTTCCACTATCCAACCTGTACCTGTATAAACGGCTGAGCAGGTAATTTCAGCTCTCCCACCAATGAGTGGAACTGCGATAAATGATGGGATTGAATTTTTTGCTGTAGGCCCAGTAATGGCATCACCCGTTCTTTGGTAATCTGCTCCAGGAGTTAGTGATGTTCCATCACTTAAAGTCAATATTCCGGCTGAATTTACTGCGGTAACTTTTTTGGCTTTGCCACTAGTTGTATCTGAAATCAAAATAAAATTAGTGCTTGCAGTATTGGGGATAACCCATATCGGAACTGCCACACTGATTCCATTTCCATCCAATTTTAAATTTTGAGAGTTAGCCACTTCACCTTGTGTAGGGGATACTGTATAATTTGGGCGATACGGCCAGGTTGTAGATTTTGTACCATCTGGTACAATTCCATCCACGTGTCTTCCATTGGCATTGCCTCCTGTTAAGTTGGTGATGGCCTGCCCGCCCGCATAGTCTTGATAGTTATCATCCATTTGAGTTAAGCTGGCATCCTTACTTATGAAACCCAATCTTCCCCACCACATATCAATTTTTTCGTTTGAACCATTTGTGTAGTGATTGGCACTTTCCTTGTTTGAATTCATAACAGCGGCCGTGGCAGTTGGTGTTGGGGTAAGTACAGCTGCATAATCTAAATATGGGGTAAATACATGGCAGCTGGAATAACATGTTTGAGAAGTGAATTTTGGCGTTGAGTTGTCAACATTAAATAGTAGCGCAAATTTGTCTTCTCCAAAGCAATCTCTTATAAGTGCGCCATTTGCATCGAATGTTTTATTGGAGGGCTCTTTTTGCCAGCCCGTTTTACCGGTAATATTCATTGCAGGGTTAAAATACCAGGGTGCAACATTGGCACTTTGTGTCGCATCTGCATATTCTGCTAAAAAATAAATATTCTGGTCATCATACATAGAGCGAAGGTGAACCGGATATTGCTCTCCAATAAATCCGGAAAACAAACCATTACCTGCATCTGGCACCACCGGTATCACAGAAAGGTTAGTTGCTTTTTCCCATAAGGCATCTACAGTGCCATCAATGGTAGGAGGTGCAGTCGTCTTGAGTGATAATAAATCAGTTGAATTTATAGCGGTAGCGCTTGCTCCTAAAATTTGATCATTTTTCGTACATCCTATCCAGTAACCTGCAAATAAGATAAAGGAGGTCATAACCCAGAGGTATTTTGATTGAAGCATTTTCATATAAATTATTTTTTGTGAACTAAATTTTTGGCGGTTAACGAATTCTTTTTTTAAAGTGTAAAACTAACTGAAGGGGGTATGGGTTTTACTGAGTTTTATCAATTGTCAATATGATTTAAATCACATTGCTATTTCCAAATCTTCCGATTATGATTCAACTCGAATATTGAAATGGATTTCTTAGAAGGTTAACTTCAATGAGTAAACGAAATTTATCCGGTATCATTGGGGCGTCTACCTGATGTTTTTTTATTTTTCCTCTGCTATGACTATTTATGGGGTTTTTCTATTTATTTATTTGATTCTTAAATAGTACTTTTTAGCAATTGCCTATCTTGATAAATTGATTCT
>CANJAW010000317.1:0-3844 GCA_947472215.1 Chitinophagaceae bacterium | reverse complement strand
ATCGTATGCTACCCCTACGGGAGAGTTTTTTGAAGTAGCCTTCAAAACAAATCATCCGCAGGTGAAGGGTCCTGAAAAATGGATCGAACCCTTTAAGAACAAGGTAGTTTATGAGAACCAACAGTTTCGAGTATTCGAAGAAAGGCTGGCAGCTGGTGACACCCGCGAATTGCATAGCCATGCTCAACGGGTAGTTGTCCGGCTCAACAATGTTCAGTTGACCGATCCAAGGTATTTTGAAAAGGGTACCCCGGGTGGTGGAATACAAGTGCCTAACACGGTGAAATTTGCTGAGCCAATGGAGCATGTGGTGCGCAATCTCAGCAAAATACCATTGTTTAATATAGTGATAGAGTTTAAAGTACAGCAAAATAATTTATAAGAAAATTATGACATTTTCATTGGATCAAATCTTTACCCCTGGTGCTAAAAGAATTTTTGGCAATTCATTCCTGCCTTCATGGCTGATGACCATTGCTTTGTTTTCTTTAACAGCTACCGCTCAAAAATCTCCCGTCAAAAAACCCAATGTGGTTGTCATTCTAACGGATGATATGGGCTATTCTGATGTAGGTTGTTTTGGATCTGAAATCAGAACCCCTAACATTGACCGATTGGCTAAAAACGGATTGAGCTTCACTCATTTTTATAATACGGCTAGGTGCAGTCCCTCGAGGGCATCCTTGCTTACAGGATTGTATCCTCACCAGGCAGGTATGGGGCATTTGGCAACAGAAAATTTTACCCAGCCCGGCTACTTAGATGACCTGAGTAAAAATGCAGTAACCATGGCCGAAGTATTTCAACAAGCAGGCTACGCAACTTACATGACTGGCAAATGGCATCTGTCCAAAAACATGGATAAAAAGGGAGACATTAGCAATTGGCCTTGCCAACGGGGCTTTCAGCGTTTTTTTGGAACCCTCACTGGCGGGGGTAGTTATTATGATCCTGGAGCTTTGCTCAGCAACAATACTTTTATCCCACCCGGCAATAATTTTTATTATACCCATGCCATTACTGACAGTGCTGTACAATTCATCCGGGAAAATCCGAAGCAACAACCCTTTTTCTTTTACATTGCCTATACCGCAGCCCATTGGCCGTTACAGGCTCCGGAAAATGAAATTCAAAAATACAAGGGACACTATGATGTTGGATGGGATTCTATCCGCAGGCAACGATTCAATAAATTGAAAAAACTCGGCATCATCAGCAAACAATGTATATTGACTGAAAGGGGTGTTTCCATTCCCGAATGGAAAGATGAACCGATGAAAGCTTGGCAGGTTCGCAGAATGGAAGTATACGCAGCTATGGTGGATATAATGGACCAGGGAATCGGAAAAATAATTTCCGCTCTCGAAAAGAAAGGGGAACTGGATAACACGATTATTTTTTACATGCAGGATAATGGCGGTTGTGCAGAACCGTTAGATTCCAACAACCCTCCAGCAATATTAACCGAAGAGCAAAAAATTTTGCGGCCCTTTTCGGTCGATTCAATTTTCTCGGGAAAGAAACCACTCTATAGCCGTGATGGTCGATTTGTAATTAGCGGAAAAGGAGTGATGCCTGGAGATGCCAATACCTTTACTTCTTATGGAATGGAATGGGCCAACGTGAGCAATACACCCTATCGACTTTACAAACATTGGACACATGAAGGCGGAATAGCTTCCCCCCTCATCGTGCAATGGCCAAAAGGTATTTTAGCCAAAGGAAAACTTCGTGTACAACCTACCCATTTAATTGATATCATGGCCACCTGTATAGAAATAGCTCATATCAATTATCCGAAAGTCTATAAAGGAAATACCATCCAACCCATGGAAGGAAAAAGTCTGCTACCTGCATTTACCAACCATGCCATCCAGCGCGACTTTATTTTTTGGGAACATGAGGGAAACCGGGCCATTCGCGTAGGTAAATGGAAATTGGTGTCTACTACCAGTATCAATAAATTCTTTACCGCCCAAGACGAAAATTCCTGGGAATTGTACGATATAGAAAACGACCCTTCCGAGACAAAAAATATTGCAGTACAGAACCCTGAAATAACTAAAGAGTTGTCACTGAAATGGGAAAAGGAAGCCCTACGAACAAAGGCTAAACCATGGCCATGGATCAACAACAATCAAAAAAAACCAGTAAAATAAAACCATAAAAAAAATATTTACGCATTAAAATTTATTTATGAAAGGAAATTTAATTGTATCGATTATTGCTGCAGGTCTAGGCGTAGCAATAGCTTCTTCGTTTTCATCTGTTGGATTGAAAAAAAGGAAGTTGACTTCAGAAACTGCTTCAGCATATTTCAATACTATAAAAATTGACGTTCCTGTTATTGGTAAAAAAATCGCCCAGGGGATTAAGACAAAGCAGCCGCAAAATAAATCTGCCAAAACAACCACAACGCCTGTAAAAAGGGGAACTGAAAAGCAGCCTGATATTTTATTGTTTATTGCGGATGATATGACCTCCATTGATTGTGAGCCTTATGGCAATCCGGATGTTAAAACCCCTAACCTATCCAAACTGGCCAAAGAAGGAATGTGTTTTGATAATATGAACAATGCAACCGCCATGTGCGGCCCTACACGCCAAAGTTTATACACCGGAATTTTTCCTATGAAAAATGGTAGTTATCCTAATCATTCCCAAGTATATCAAAACATAATCAGCATTGTGCAGCATTTCACCAAAATAGGCTACCGTGTGGCATTGATTGGCAAACAACATTATGCGCCGATGGCAAACTTTCCTTTCGAATATTTGGGAGGAAGAAATAGCGATAATGGAGAGGGGGTTGACATTTCCCTAGGCGATGCGGATAAATGGATTAATAAAGACAAGTCCAAGCCATACTTATTGATTGTTGCCACCAATCAACCACATGGTCCTTGGACAAGAGGCAATCCTGCTCAATACAAAGCCGATGAATTAAAGATTGCTCCTTACATGGTGGATACAAAAGAAACCAGATCGAGCTTAGTGAAATATTATGCAGAAATCACCTATGCGGATAGCCTAGTGGGGGATTGTATGAAAATGGTAGACAACTATCACAATAAGGATAACACGATATTTTTGTTTACCAGTGAGCATGGAACTTCACTGCCATTTGGTAAATGGACTTGTTACAATATGGGATTAAAAGCGGCCTTCATTGCTCGCTGGCCAAAGGTTATCAAGCCTTCAACTAGAACTGGTATCCTTGCCCAATATATTGATGTGGTTCCAACACTCTATGAAGCTGCTGGTGGAAACCCTACTTTATTGAGAGGCAATAAGGAGCAAACCATGCCACTTGATGGAAAAAGTTTTTATGCTACCCTCAATGGAAAAGGAACTGAGATTCGTAAGTATGTATATGGCATTCATACTACCAGAGGAATTAAAAATGGCTCTGATAATTATCCAGTTCGCTCTATTCAGGACCATGAGTATAAACTATTGTGGAACTTGAATTTTGCAGATCCATTTTATTGTTCCGTATCCAAATTAGGAAACAAATTGTATGAAGGTTGGCTTGAAAAATCGAAGGGTAATCCGGAGCAATATGAGCATGCAAAACTTTATCGAAACAGGCCTGAGTTTGAATTATACGATGTAAAAAATGATCGCTATGAGTTAAAGAATTTGGCGAATACAAAGCCCCTACAAAAAATCCAAGATAATTTATTTTCTGAATTGAAAAGGTGGATGACAGAACAGGGTGACAAAGGAATTCAATCAGAGATGGAAGCGCTGACAAGATTCAAGGGGGATACTACCAATTGGAAAACTTCGGCGGATTAGCTCCTTTCATTTTTTATTTTAAAAATAACAAAAGGGGCAGTTT
>CANJAW010000316.1:0-3845 GCA_947472215.1 Chitinophagaceae bacterium | reverse complement strand
TATAGACTTCACCGGAATTCAGGTGCATATTTCTTAGGAGTAGGCTATTATTAAATAATTTTTTATGATAACGAATTAAAAACCCACCCTGCATCTCCTCCTTATACTCGGCAGGGTTGGTAACATCAGCAGCAGTAAAGTCGGGGTAAATAATGACTGAGTCAATATAATATTTTTTTAATCGGGCCGAATCTGCAGCCGGATTAAGAATGAAGGCAAGTTTAACGGTGGGTTGATCCTTTTTTTGGTGGGCTTCCGCAAGCAATTGTAAGTTTTCAAAAGGGTCATCCGATATATTGGTTAATGCGGCAATGGTAGTATCGCCTCTTAATTTTAGATCATTCGAAGTAAATTGATAGTACCCATTGTTACGATATAGCTCAACCAGTCTATTGATTTCTGACAAAATCTCCACCCTTGAAATAGGGTTTCTCTTTATAATTAAAGATTTATTGCTATTTTCTATCGCCAGTTGCTGCAGCTCGGTATGATTTATCCGGTAGCGAAGGGTGTCAATGAGCGTTGGGTTCCCTGCAATTACGTTGTATTTTACGGCTATGCGTTGCTGTTTGCCCTTTAAAATAGTATCTAATTTATAATGAACAGCTGCACTGTAATAGCCTAAGTGTACCATAGCGCCTTTCATGTTATTTGCAGAAAGGCTAGAATAGGTACTATCATATGCTGGGGGCCGGTTTACAAAATGAAGTACGAAAAGAAAGTCCTTGGGAGTTACTTTTGCACTGTCATCGAGTTGGCCATATAGTTTCTGCTTTAATGAAATCCTTTGGTCTTTGGTGAAATTACCCCCGATCAAATCGATGGAATTTTGATATAGAAAAGGTTTATTTTTTTGATATTTGCGAGGAAATGTGCAAGCAGATAGTAGTATAGAGAGGAAAAATAAATTTTTCAGGTAATTCAACATTTTTATTTTAAGAGGCGCACTAAACAATGTAAAAAATTTAAGAAATCAATGATAAGCAAAACTTATACCAAATATATCCAAAGTTTGCACCAAAAGAAATTCAGGGATGTAGAAAATGCTTTTATTGCCGAAGGTAGTAAAGTAGTGATGGACTTGCTAACTTCATCCAAAATTGTTTGTGAGCGGCTTTTGGCCACGCAAGAATGGATAACGGAAAATGAGCAGCAAATTAGGAAGTATTCCCCTGCCCCGATGGAGGCAATTGAAGGTTTTGAATTGGAAAAGATATCCGCGCTTAGTAGTTCCAATCAGGTATTGGGGGTATTTAAAAAAATAAAAGCCGGCTCTATCGACCCGCGCGGGAAAATCACGTTGGTACTCGATACCATCCAAGATCCCGGCAACTTGGGAACTATTATACGAATTGCCGACTGGTTTGGGGTACCCGCAATCATTTGTTCTGAGGATTGTGCAGATTGGTATAATCCTAAAGTGGTGCAAAGTACGATGGGGAGTTTGGGTAGAGTAGAATTGATTTATACAAATTTGGCGGATTGGTTGAAAAAAAACAGCTCAGTCAATGTTTATGCAGCAGCCTTAAACGGATCAGGGATTGATAGCATAAAGGGAATAAATGAGGGAATCATATTGATAGGAAATGAATCTAAGGGGATAAGTGAGGAAATATTGCAACTGGCCAATGAAAAAATTACCATTCCAAAAATCGGAGGTGCTGAGTCGTTGAATGCGGCGGTTGCAACTGGTATTATTTTATCACATATATTTTGATGCCTAAGTGTATAAAGGTTTATTTTATGGGCATTGTAGCGAATTGAAATAATGACCAGGGCTCTCTTTACCGAAATTGAATGGCCTTTACTGGTTGGATTTTTTTGACTAACCAGGTTGGAATGATTAATGTAGCAAAGCAGGTGACCAGTGTAATCAAGTCCACTAGTACTACTTGCCACCAAATTACCTGCGCATGGGCTGCCCGCATATAATAGGCTTCTTCATCTAGTTGTATAAATCCTGTTTTCTCCTGCAGCCAGCAAATACCTAGCCCAAAAATGGTCCCAAAAACAATACCCGTAAAGGTGATGAGAGCAGTATTGTACAAGAATATTTTTTGAATATCCCAGTCACTGGCACCAATAGCTTTTAATATTCCAGTCATTTTAGTTCTTTCCAATACGATGATGAGTAGGCAAGTAATCAAATTTACAATGGCTACTATCATCATGATACCAATCAATATCAGCTTGATATCATTTTGTAGGCCTAGCCAGTCAAATATATTGGGATAAATTTCTTGAATGGTTTTACTATTCCATCCTTGGGGGGTTTCATTCTGTATAATCTTAGCTACAGAATCTGTTTGGGTGTAATCCTTTAAAAAGATTTCGTATCCTCCAATCTGATCAGGCTTCCAGTCATTCATTCGCCTAATTAAATTAATATCGCAAATGCCAAATTGTTTATCATATTCATCAATCGAGGTTTTGAATATACCGGCTATTTTTAATTTTCTTGGTCGCCGCGTGCCATCCTGCTGTATAAAGAAAGAGAGGAGGGTGTCATTGAGTTTTACATTTAGCTGGTTGGCAATATAGGTTGAAATATTAATTTCTTTACTGTACCCGCTATCTGCAAAGGAAACCCATTTTCCCTGTTGTAAAAAAGGGTCGAGTCTCGAATAGTCAAAACTACTGTCGATACCTTTTACTAAAATACTTTCAATATCAGTTCCAAAGGTCAGTAGAACTGATTTAGTGGCATATCGTTCAATTGATTTTACTTGAGGCAAAAGGCGGATAAGTCTTTCTACGGTATCATTTTTTGAAATGGGGTATTCTTCGGCAATGCTCACTCTTTTTTCTATATCCTGCTGAACATGGATATGTCCCCAAAAACTAAATACTTTATCACTGATGACCTGCTGAAATCCATTTACAAAGCTGATAGTTACTATCATTACTGCCACACTAACGGCAGTAGCCCCTATAGCTAGTCGGATGATAAAACGGGAAAAAGTATTTTGCCGGTTAAAGGCAATCCTTTTGGCAATAAAAGCGGAAATATTCAATCGGCATAATTTTAGTATCTTTCAAAAGTAAATATTTTCAACGCTAATGCATCTTTTTAAATCTTTCGGCTTTTCAGCGCTATTATTGTTATCGGTATTCTCTCTGCGGGCACAACTAAATCCAGAGGGTGTTTTTAAACCCAATATCAAGGCCGTCCGCTTTCATGGATATGGGGATCAGCAGGCGTTACCGGTTTATAAACTCAATAGTGGCGACCGTTTGGAGCTTCATTTTGACGACATGGATGCCAATGTAAAAAATTACTATTACACATATCAGTTGTGCGATTATAATTGGAGTCCGGTGGTAATTAGTCCTTTTGATTATATCAAGGGGTTTACCCAGCAGCGCATTTCCAGTTATCGTTTTTCTTCTATTTCCTTTACTCGTTACACCCATTATCAGGTGATTTTACCGGAGGTAAATACGCTTCCCATCAAAAGTGGAAATTATTTATTAAAAGTTTTTCTGGATGGGGATACTGCAAAATTGGCATTTACTAGGAAGCTGCTGGTATTGGACCCTAAATCGTCTGTAATGGCACAATTTATTCAGCCTTTTACACCACAGTATTTTAATACTCACCAGCGAATTAAGTTTTCAGTTAACCTCGAGGGATTGAATACTTTCGATGTCAATCAACAGGTGAAAGTGATGATACTTCAAAATAACCGTTGGGACAATGCACAGGGAAATATTCCACCCACCTTTATCAGGGGTAATACGTTGGAATATAACAATGAAAATGATTATTTTTTTGCGGGAGGAAAGGAGTGGAGGTGGCTTGATTTAAGAAGTTTTAGTTTGCAAAGTGAAAGAGTGGAAAGGGC
>CANJAW010000315.1:0-3847 GCA_947472215.1 Chitinophagaceae bacterium | reverse complement strand
TAAAAATAATTATTGAGACAGTACTTTTTAAACTTAAATGATTTAAAAATAGAAAAATAATAATATAGGGAAAGTTTATAGGAGGCTAAGTAATGTAAAGTAAAAATAGGAAAGACTAACCAGCAGCATATCCACCATCAACTGGCATAGCAATACCAGTTACAAAAGAAGCTGCATCAGAACAAAGCCATACCACCACCGCTGCTACCTCTTCAGGAGTACCCATTCTACCAATTGGCTCCATCGATTCATATTGTTTTTCAATAGCCTTGTCTTTACCTGTTAAGCGATCAACCATTGGGGTGTGAATAACTCCTGGGCAAACTGCATTGACACGTATTCCCTGAGCCGCATACTCCAAGGAAGCAGATTTAGTTAAGCCAACAACCCCATGCTTAGAGGCAGCATAGGAAGGAAGTCCTGCATAACCACCTAAACCAGCTACAGAAGAACAATTGACAATAACACCTTTATTAATTTTTAACATCTGAGGAATTTCATTTTTCATACATAACCATACCCCCTTTAAATTGACATTAATTGTATTATCCCAATTTTCCTCAGAACACAAATGTGTATTAGCAGCAACACCTTCAATGCCAGCATTATTAAAAGCAAAATCCAATCGACCAAAACGGGCAATTACCTGGTCAATTAAACTAATCACTTGTAAACCACTTGAAACATCACAATGAACAAAGAATGACTCGACACCAAGTGCATTAATTAAATGAAGAGTAGTACTATCTTTATCTTCGACCAAATCGGCTACAACAACCTTGGCGCCTTTTTTGGCAAAAGCAATAGCAGTTGCACGACCAATACCAAAACTACCGCCAGTTACAAGAGCAACCTTACCTTCAAAATCTTTAACCATAAAAAAATGATAAATAATGAAAAATTAAACACTAACAGAACTGAGTATTTGGTCAGGTGGTTGCTTAAGCTTTTTTAAGTGCTGTTTTACCATCCTTTTTATATCTTTTAAAGCCTCTTTCGCAGAAATTTTAAAGTCCTCAGTACGAGCATGCGCAACTAAATCCTCACCAAATAGGGTAAGCCTAATATCACAAATCTTGTTTTCTGAAGGCACAATCGTTTTATCTTCCTTTAATACCACTTCAGCCCTTGATACATTTTTAGCAGAATGAGAAAGATCTATTATTTCATTCCTAATCTCATTTACAATTTTCTCAGAAACCTTCCCATAGGTAGTATGAAACTCAATTGTCATAAAACAAATTTAAATAAACTAAAAACAAGTTAAAAATAAAGACATTCTTTTGCAGATTACATGATACTAATCAGTGAAAAATATGACATTGAGGAACAACAACAAGCGTAAAAAATGAAACACAATCATTTTAATGACAAGACTTAGTATAAATGAAATTATCAATTGACCAGAAAAACAGCACGAATTATAAAAAAAATGAAATGTTTACAACTCAGTATATAAAAAAGTGAAGAAAATGACAAATCAACTGGAATTAAACTAATCAATAAAAAACATTACTTATAAAAGAGCCAAATAATATTTTAAAAATGAAGTCAAATTTTGAAGAAAAAAACCTTATGCGCCTTGCTTATAGACAGAAATAATAATTACTTTACAGCCACCTTTTTTTGTCTCCATCTAGAAAGAGTAGGTAAAATAGTCATTGTTTGCTGAATAAGCTGGTCGTTCATTTTCATTTTTTTCATTTGCTCACTCACCAATAGTTTCATCCCTTCCAATGTAATATTAGCATTCGTAAATGAGCCATTTTGATAGCAGTAACTACAATAGATTAAATTTTTTGATCCATCTTTTTCAGTCCCAAACAGTGATGAATTATTGAGTGGCATACTGCAACTTTGGCAAAAATTATTAGTTTCCATATTTAGTAATTTTTAAGTTTTTGTAATTAAATAATCCTGACCAAAGCGGAACAGAAATTTAGAAATTTTAAGTTAACTATTTCTTTAATGTGCCAGACAAAAAGTTGTAACATTGAAATTTTTTATCAACATATTCTTTTTCAACAGCATGCATTTTTTGACGTATATCAAATTGTCTAATTTCGGAATCATGACTAATTAAAGTATCGTCAATTAATTTTCCATCCAATTGAAGAGAGTTACTTTGTTGTTGAATATCATTCTGTAACTTATAAAATTTATCAGATACTTCATTGAGTAAGTTTTGCTGTACTTCTACCTTATCGGCAATGCCAATGATCGAATTTCGACTAATCACATCTTCTAATTTCTGTTCGATTTCCTCCATTTCTTCATTGTAAAAAATGACTGCATTATTCCAATCTAATAGTTCAACAACATAATATTCAGCAATTTTGGAAGGCATAATTTAAAAAGTTTCTTATATACTAATTATAATAATAACACTTAAACATACTATCTATTTATAAACGACGGAAGTGAAATTAAATGCAAGCAACATAAGCAAATTACAAGTCATCGCTATATTCTGTATCAGGGTCAGAAAGGATAAACTCATCAGAAGAGCTACGTCCTAACTCATTCAATTCTTTAATTGTAAAATCATCCATATCAGAAGTTTGTTCCCATTTATCTTTCTGCTTAACTAAAATTTGTACAGACAACCCCAAACGATTCAAAAATTCTTTTTCTATATTAGCTGCTCTTGAAAAGGGCAATATTTCCAAAAAAGAAGAAAGATGGGTTTGCTTTACTTCTCCGATAGTTTTGCCGGCATAAATCAATTCCCTTTCATCGGACAAACCATAAATAGGATGAGGAGTAAGGTAAAACTCAATCTGTAGGTAAGGATAAAAATTTGAAAACGTATCTTGTATAGACCGAATAGTAGTAGTATCATTTATTTCGATATGCATAGAAATAGATTTGAATGGATTACCACTTCTCCCAATGGATATTTTTAGGATCATATTTCTTTTTAGGCTTATCTTGCCCTGTAGCGTGACCAATGGGAATAATATTTAACGGAATAATATGTGCTGGAATACTCAATTCCTTTCTTACAAAATCGATGGATTCTTGATTGGGATAAACTGCCGTCCAAACAGCCCCTAAACCTAATGCCTCTGCTGCCAACAAAATATTCTCACTTGCACAGGTACAATCTAGAAGAGAAAATAATTCACTACTCAATGCAGCTTCATCCGGAACAGCGCAAACAACAATACAAGTTCCTGCCTGAGGGATCATTTTGGCAAAAGGCAAACCGAAAGCTAACTTCTCCAACTTTTCTTTATTGGTAACTACAATAAATTTCCAAGGAAGCATATGAATAGCTGCCGGTGCTGCCATAGCCGCATGCAATATTTTTTCTACCTCTCCCCTACTTACCATTTCACCAGTATAATTTCTAACACTTCTTCTTTGTTCCATTACAGTTAAAGCATCCCTAAGTAATACTGTTTCCATATACTATTTTTTAATACTAATAAATTTATCTTGTTCAAATATATCAAGCAACATTTTTAAATTCAATGACGACTATTAGGAATTGAAGTGATAGTAATCAAGGCTAGTCAGTTTAAATTAAAAATAACTATCTGTTGTTCAATTACAATAACGGCAATTGCCAAGTTGAAAATTAAATATAGGAAAATCTGTGATAGGAATCATACCATCACTTGAGGCAGGTCATTACAAAAGGAGATAAACCTTGCTAAATTTAAAGAAAATAATTACTACCATTAACTATCAAAATATTCCAACAATTCAAAAAATTTAAGAACCAAATAATACATAAATACCATGAGTACTGAAAAAACAATTGCTGATCAATTACAATCACTTCAAAAAACTAAGGGTACTATTTGTGTTTCAATCATTTTGCCAACCCACCGAATATCTC
>CANJAW010000314.1:0-3880 GCA_947472215.1 Chitinophagaceae bacterium | reverse complement strand
TAATGACATCCCAACCGATATAAAAAATACTATGCCAAAGGAAATAAAATGTTTCATAAATGATATTAAAGGAATTTTCAGAAAACGTACGCATGAAATTGCCATTAACAAACCAGCATCAAAATCGATGAACATTCAATTTATAAAACTGTCAGATAGTTTGCTATCTGACAGTTCTATAAAACAACTTTTGAATTAAGAATTTTTATTCATTGCTTATTTATCCCACCAAACACGAGTGACCCAATTGTTGGCTCCCTGCCTTGTAATGGCAGCTTTCAAGTTGGTTCCATTAAGTGATGATTCGCTAGATGGATATTGAAAACGACGGGGTATCACACCATTGGAATAGCCTGCTGTAGTGGCTGGAACCAATACAGGATATCCTGAACGACGCCAGTTGGCATGTGATTCATATTCATCTAGCAAAGTAGAAATATAATATTGTTCGTTAATTGCCTGAAGACGTGCCGCTGTAGTGGCAGGAAAAGCCAAAGTAGTAGAAGTATAGGTATTAATTGCGGTGGCATTAAACAAGCTAGCAGGGGCATTGTACAATTGCCACTGATTAA
Source organism: Chitinophagaceae bacterium (assembly GCA_947472215.1). Classification (GTDB taxonomy): domain Bacteria; phylum Bacteroidota; class Bacteroidia; order Chitinophagales; family Chitinophagaceae; genus Ferruginibacter. The sequence goes on along the minus strand of CANJAW010000314.1, from coordinate 3,308 downwards.
TGGAAGAGTTAACACCATCTCTGAAATACTGTTCGGCTGTACTAGTACTAATCCAGCCCCTTTCCCTTGCTTCGGCAAGCAGCAATAGTGTTTCACCATGCGAAACCAAGATATTGGGAACATCTCCTTTGGCAAAATCAGACCTTAGCTGCGAAAAGGTGGCAATCCCTGTAAATCCATTAGGGTCTACTCCAATGGGAAGTCCCTTTTGTATAGCAGGATTATCGTCCTCAGTGCCAATCGTTGCAGATGCCGAAGGACCTGTTCTTACAACAAATAACACCTTTAAGCGTGGATCTGCTTTTGCTGTTAACAAATCAAAGAAAGTCTTTGAAAACTTAAATGAATTATTCGACAGTTCAGATCTTGCACCATTATAATACCCTAGAACATGACTATTGGGATTGTCATAATTAGTGCCCAAATGATTAATCCTAAATGACTCCGAATAACTTGAAATAAGTCCCCCAGCAACCGCAGTGCCAACAACCGACTGTGCAGTAACTGGTTCTATTTTTGACAACCGCATTCCAATGCGTAACATTAATGAATAGGCTGCTTTTTTCCATAAAGCCCTGTCGCCATTATAACTTGTCACATCTCCCTTAAAAGGTTTGGAGGCATCAAATGCTTTTGCTGCATTATCCAGCTCAGTAACCAAATCCGTATACACTGATTTTTGATCATCATATTTAGGAGAAAATACACTACTGATATATCCCTTGCCTGCTTCAGTATAGGGGATATCACCATATGAATCCGTAAGACGAAGAAAGGTATATGCTTTTAAAATTCTTGCAGCACTATTATAATTAACATCGGCTGCAACACCGGTTGTTTTTGCGACAAGATTTACCAAATTTTTAATTGCACCTCCATAATAGGAATCCCATAGGGAGGAATTGTAACCTTCATCGTACCGATACCTATTACCTTGGTCCCAATTAAGAGATGAAAAATGCTGAACAAACTGACTGTTATAAATCAGATTGGTTCTCCATGCTTCATATTCTCCTCCTGACACACCAACGATGGTATTGGTAAATAGTAAATCGCTGGCCAAATTGGTTACTGTAGTCGGACTGGTATTTACCGCTTCGAAATCTTTAGTGCAGCTGGTTAAACTAATAGCAATAATTAGTAAGCTGCACATGTATCTGTTAATTTTCATTTTGTTTAAATTTTAAATGACGAATGAGTAGTTACTAAAAATTAGAAGGTAAGATTTAGGTTAAGTCCAACTGATCTAACCGGCGGAGCGCCATACCATTCCAATCCCTGAGCATTACCTGAATTATACGTTGATTCTGGATCGATATTGGGCGTGTATTTTTTAATCATCAACAAATTCCGGCCAACAAGCGAAAGAGAAGCAGATTTGAAAGGAGATTTACCTAAAGTACTAGAAGGGAAATTGTATCCAATAACCACTTGTCTGAGTTTTATAAAATCAGATTTATATACAAAGGGAGAAGAAATATTCAAAGCAATACTCTGGTAGTAATCTTGTGCGGGTACACTTATTTTATTTTGGGCTCCAGTAGCTTCATCAATTCCTGTTGAAACTACACCAGAGGAACGGCCTGGTAGGCTTTCCAAACTTTTTCCCCTGTACATAGAAAAATCATTGGTTCCAGAATACATATGACCACCAAAACGGGCATCAATCAAAAATTCAAAATTGAAATTTCCTGAATGCAATGCATTGTTCAATCCCATTGTATAAGGTGAAACACCAGTGCCATATGCAATGAGTTCTCCTCTTTGTGGCTTACCTGCACTTAACAATATTTGACCCGCTGTATTCCGCTTATAATCATATGCCATTACCTGCGCAAATTCCTTTCCGGTAATATGTTGGATAGAAGCCGTCATAGAACGTGCCTGGTCAATTTGCGAAGTTGTTAACTGGTCGGAAATCTTGTCTACATTGCTTTTGTTGTAACCAATATTGAAAGAAACATCCCAAGTAAATGATTTGGTTTTATAAGGAGTTCCGGTCAACAACAATTCAATTCCCTTATTGGTTACTTCGCCCACATTAATCAATACGCTACCATACCCCGAGGTTCCGGAAATTTGACTGCTGATGATATCATCGGTTGTCTTTTTGTTATAGAAAGTAAAATCAGCACCCAGTTTGTTTGAGAACAACTTAGTTTCCAATCCAAATTCATAAGAAGTCACTTTAAAAGGAACTAGGTTTCTATTAGGAATGGTACCCGTACCAATTCCTCCAAGCCCCAAACCATTGTAGGTATTGCCATTTAAACCATAAGGGAGATTTAATCCATAGGGACTTCTATCACCGCCCACTTTGGCCCAGGAAGCCCTCAACTTAGCATAGTTAATATTTTGGGGCAGATGAAATGCATCCGACAAAATAAAGCTGCTAGCTACCGATGGATATAAAATTGACCAATTTGCAGGTGATAAAGTAGAATACCAGTCGTTACGAGCTGTTGCTGTCAGGTACAAATATTTATTATAAGAAAATTCAGCCGATCCAAATGCAGAATGGATTCTTTTTTCAGAATAATCATATCCCTGCCCTTTGTTCTGCATATTATTGATATTATAAAAACCGGGCACTAGCAAATTGTTACCTCCATAGCTTTGCTGCTCATCGATATTCTTCATCATATTACCACCTACAAACGCATCAAAATTAATGGAGGAAGTAATTTCATGCTGAGCGCCCAAGATTGCTTCGCCATTAAATTCGCGAAAACGGGTAGTACTTTGATTCAATGAACCTCCTTGGGTATATTGTGTGTATTGGGGTTCTATACTATAACCATATCTCGTGTACTGATCCGTGGCAATCTTACCCCTAACATATAACCAACTAAGTATATTGTATTTTGCCTCAATGGCAGCAATCAAACGATCCCTTGAATCATTATTTTTGAAATCTTCCACCGCCCAATAAGGATTGGTAACGTATTCGTTCGCATTAAATTTAGCCTCACCCCCGGTAATAATATCCAACTTACTAGATTTGAAAGTTGCCTGATCCCAGCTGGTGGGCATGATTCCAATTGTAAAATTGGCATTACCTGGTGAATCAGAAAGACGGGGCCTATTTTTAGCCCGCTCCCTGATATATCGCGCACTTACATTTACTGTCAGGTTATCAATGGGTGTCATTCCGATATTTAGAGAAAAATTATTTCTTTTTAAGGTGGAATTAGGAATAACACTGGCGTTATTGAGATCCGTTACAGTAAAATTATAGGTCATTTTATCTGAGGCTCCGTAGAGTGCTACTGAATTATTAAAGTTATAACCTGATTTATAAAAATCTT
>CANJAW010000313.1:0-3881 GCA_947472215.1 Chitinophagaceae bacterium | reverse complement strand
TTTATTTTTTTTGCAACGCAGGCCCAAAACTTATTAAAAAGTCCAAATATTGTTATTTTCTATATGGACGATATGGGCTATGCAGATATGACCATTACTGGCGCCATTGGTTACAGAACACCGAATTTAGATCGGTTAGCGCATGACGGGGCACTTTTTACACAGTACTATAGCCCAGCTCCAGTATGCTCTGCATCGCGAGCGGGATTACTAACAGGTTGTTATCCTGCACGAGTTGGAATTACAGGTGTTCTTTTTCCAAATAGTAGTAATGGTTTAAACCCTGAAGAGGAAATAATTCCTGAACTGCTAAAGAAAAAAAAATACAGTTCCTGTGTAATTGGAAAATGGCACTTAGGAGATGATGCTAAATTTATGCCTATGCAGCAAGGGTTTGACCAATATTATGGACTACCTTATTCAAATGATATGTGGCCATACGGAAATGCGAAGAGAGGAAACAAGGCCCCTTCAGTGACACAAACAGATCCGCCATTATGGTTATATGAAGGAAATAAAAAAGTTCAAGAAATAAAGACAGCAGATGACATGGATATGCTTACTACTCAATATACTCAAAGGGCAGTGTCATTTATTAAACAAAATAGGAAAAACCCTTTTTTCTTGTACATAGCTCATACAATGCCTCATATCCCCCTTGCAGTATCAACTAAGTTTCAAGGAAAGAGTGAGCAAGGTGAGTATGGAGATGTTATGATGGAGATTGATTGGAGCGTTGGAGAGATTGTAAAAGAACTAAGAGCTATTGGAGCTACCAATAATACATTAATCATATTTACATCCGATAATGGACCATGGATTAGTTATGGTGACCATGCGGGGGCATCTGGTGCTTTTAGAGAAGGGAAATTTACTGTATTTGAGGGTGGCCAAAGAGTGCCTTGTATTATGAAATGGCCTAATGTTATCCCAAAAGGGATGGTTTGTAACAGGTTGGCTTCATCAGTTGATATTCTTCCAACATTAGTTGACATAACTAGCGCTAGCTTACCAGTGAATAAAATCGATGGAGTGAGTCTATTACCAATTTTGAAAGGTGATTTTTTGTCGGAGCCAAGAAAATTATTTTTATACAATGAGTTAAAAGCTATTCGGGATAATCGTTTTAAATTAGTGATGCCTCAAAAATATAGTACAAATATTGGTTCTTTGCCCAATGATGGAGGAAAGAATGCTAAAACTTTGAAGGCTGAAACCGATTTTGCGCTTTATGATTTGAGGCGCGATGCGGGTGAACGGTATAATGTAATTGAAAAATATCCAGCAGTAGTTGAAAGATTACAAAAAGCAATGAATCAATACAAAGCTGAGTTAGGTGAAAATGGATATGGTCTAAGGGCTGTTGGGCAAATAATAAAGTAAAAAAAATGATAAAGCTGATCTCTTTTTTCATGCTAAGTATTTTTCTGCTTACACTAAATGGGTATTCACAAAATCAGAAAAAGCCTAATATTCTAGTAATTGTAGCCGAAGACTTGAGCCTTCATTTAGGCTGTTACGGAGATACGTTAGTTAAAACACCTAATCTAGACTATTTAGCAAGCGAAGGGGTTCGTTATACCAACATGTTTACCACTGCTGGAGTTTGTGCACCCAGTAGATCTGCCCTAATCACTGGTATGTATCAAACATCGATTGGTACACACCACATGAGAACATCCGATTTTATTTTACCCAATGCAGCAGGAAATTCAAAAATTAATAACGGGTATTCTAGAGTGCTCCCGCCAAAAGTAAAATGTTTTTCAGAATATTTAAGAGCCGAGGGGTATTTCTGTTCAAATAATGATAAAACGGATTATCAATTTGATGCACCCCTAACAGCATGGGATGAAAATGACAAGCAAGCACACTGGCGAAATCGAATGGATTCAAACAAACCATTTTTTTCAATTTTCAATTTTAATGTAACCCATGAATCTCAGGTATGGAATAGAATAAAAGAACCAATCGAAGTAGATCCATTGAAAGTTTTGGTACCCCCCTATTACCATAATTCACCAAAAATAAGAATGGGTATTGCACGTTTTTTATCGAACGTAAATGAGTTGGATCGTCAAATTGGAAAACTATTGAATCAATTAGTGGAAGATAGCCTTCTTGATAATACTATAATTATATTTTATAGTGACCATGGCGATGGATTGCCCTACGTAAAGAGAGAAATTTTAAATCGAGGTATCCAAGTGCCATTCATAATTCGTTACCCACAAAAGGAAAAAGCAGGATCCATTGATAGTAATTTACACAGTTTTATAGACATCGCTCCTAGTATTTTATCAGTAGCAAATATTCCTATTCCAAAGTACTTCCAAGGGACTCCTTTTTTTGGAATCAACGGACCTGGAGTTATTCGGAAATATGTTTTTGCTGCTAGAGATAGGTTAGATAGCGAATATGATAGAGTTCGATCGGTTAGAGATACTCGATTTCAATATTTGCGAAATTTTTATCCCGAATTACCTTATTACATGAATATAAGTTATCGGCTACGACAACCGATGATGAAAGAAATGATTGACCTGCGAGATAGTGGGAAATTGACGCCTTTAGAAATGAGGTGGTTTCAACCAAAAGAAGGAACCGAAGAGTTATATGATTTGGAAAAAGACCCCTATCAATTTAATAACTTGGCGAAAAAAAAGGAATACCAATATAAGCTTAGGGAGCTTAGTAATGCAATGGATAATTGGATTAAAAAATTTGATATTTGGGGAGATGTGCCAGAGAAAGAAATGGTAGCGCAACAGTGGCCAAATGGAATTCAACCTGCCACAGAAATTCCTACAGTAGCAATAAAAAATAAAAAATGTATATTAACTTGTAAAACTAATGGAGCTTCCATTGCCTATAAAATTTGGAGTAAAAGCGACAAGGAACCTACCCATTGGACACTGTACTCAAAGCCGTTTTTTATTTCAAACAAGGATACCCTACAATCAGTTGCCATTAGAATTGGCTATTCTCAAAGCAAAGAATTTACAAAAGATAACCTTACTGAAAATAAATAGTATTGAAATTTGAAGGACAACCAATATAAATTATCCTATTACTTGTATTTGCTATCCTAATTTGCTACTATTTTGAATGGAAGTACCCATATTAGCATTCATTGAAATGCTAACTCAATAAAATAAGGAAACTAAATATCTATTTAATTTCCTTTAACATAATATTTCGGTATTCTACTTTCATTGGCGGTCCCACATGCACTTGCACACCTATTAAACCAGCTGATTTTCTATTAACAGGATCATTATCTGTTACATCAGTCGTTAAAACGCCGTTAATATAGTGTTGTAAACGATTTCCCTTTGCCACAATATGACAGGTATTCCAATCATCCGATTTGATATTTGCCAGCAATTCTTCGGCCTTTCCTAATGAACCAGTTACCGTTCTTACCAACCATGCATTTTTTATTACATGATCTTTCAGCGCATCGGTTGAATTTGCTAGAGCATCTACTGTCACAATTTCGCCCCGGTAAGCCAAGGTCGTCCTTGCTCTTTCTTCGTAATTTTGACCTGTATATCTATTAGCACCATCAATATCAGCTTGGTAACCTTTCAATGCATGGGGTACATCTGTAAGGGCTATACTGCGATAATTGACACCACTATTGCCCGACTTGGTTATTTTAAATTCGAGGGTGATTTCAAAATCGGCAGGACTGCCTCCTTGCCAAATAATAAATGAATTGGTTTTTAACAACGTAGCAGGAGTAATTTCACCAACCATGTTGCCATTTTCAACCCGCCAATAAGTAGGATCCCCTTCCCAGCCAGCAAGGGTTTTACCATCAAATATTTTTACAAAGCCAGCTTTATCTTTAGTGCGCTGAGCAATTACATTGAAGT
>CANJAW010000312.1:0-3903 GCA_947472215.1 Chitinophagaceae bacterium | reverse complement strand
TTTGCCCGGGCACCGTATTAATTTCTAACATATAGGGAAAGCCACTCGATGCATCATATATAAAATCAATCCTGATTACACCATTACAATTAAAAATTGAGTAAGCTTTTATAGCAGCTGCTCTAATCGTTTCAGCAATGCTTTCCTCTAGTATGGCAGGGGTGATTTCTTCACTTGCACCACTATATTTTGCTTCAAAATCAAAAAAATCTTTGGTTGTTATCACTTCAGTAATTGGTAAAGCAATAATCGTACCCTTTGATTTAAAAACGCCAATTGTAAATTCTCTTCCTTTAATAAATTCCTCTACCAGCACTTGGTCATCTTCCTTAAAGGCTTTTTCCAATGCTTCAATCAAAACAGTTTCAACAGAAACCTTGCTCATACCAATACTGCTTCCGCCATTATTGGGTTTTACAAATACAGGCAATGTTAAGGTAGACAGAATATCATTCACTGCAATGGATGAATTTTTAAAAAGATGAATGGATTTAGCCACTTTAATACCACCAAAAGCCGCTACGGCTACCGTATATCGCTTATTAAACGTTAAGGCAGAGGTTGCTGTATTACAAGACGTATATCGTATATTCAGGCAGTCAAAATACCCCTGTAATTTCCCATCTTCACCCGGGGTACCATGTAATCCAATCAGTACGGCTTCAAATACTATTTTAGTCCCGTCTATTGTGATGGAAAAATCATTTTTGTCTACATTAACTTTTTCTCCATTGGGATTACTGTAAAACCATCCGGATTTGGTAATGTCAATCAAATAACAAATCCACTTTTCAGGATCTAGATTATTTTGAATAGTAAGGGCAGATTTATAAGATATAACAGCTTCACCTGAAAAACCACCTGTAACCAATGCTATTGTTTTCTTCATTTTTAGAAAGGAATTATTACTACAAAGAAACGAAATTTGAGTTTACTTGAAACAATGGATTTTAAGCAAAGGGATTACCAATTATACTATCAATACATTCTACAGCTTATTATTCAATCCCTTCATTTTGGGATTGCAGAACAAATTTCCATTTCCCATCGGCTTGACGCTTCCAAATGCTGACATAAGTTCCGTAATAAATAGTGTCTTTTTCCTTGGGTTTAACGGAATAAAGGCCATAAGTAAAGCCCAAATCACCTGATTTAGCAACATCTCCCCCTTTTGGTTCCCAGGTCATAGTAAAGGTACTATCATATAGCTGGCTAATGTAATTAATGGCTTGTCCTCCAATAATGGGTGTACTAGCAGGCCTTAATAAAATACCTTTATTATCTATGAATTGTATTAATGCAAATTTTGATCCCTTTTGTTCACTTAATTTAGAAAAAGACCTATCGGTATCCAACAGTAAAGTTTTATAGTCTACCGATTCAATTGCTGTATTTTTAGTATTACAGGAAAAAAATAATATATAGGCAAAAACAAAAAACAGGCACTTTCTACTAAACATATTGATTACATATAATAAATTATAAAAGATATAAAAAAGCGAAAGTATCCTATGATACCCTCGCTAAAATTTGGTAAATAATAATATATTTATAGCAGTCTATTATCAATAACCCCTTATATAAGTAAAAAGAAGAAACAAAGTATTAATAAAATACTATATGTGTAATTTTGATTTCTTGGCCATCAAAGCATCTACTGTTTCTTGATATAATTCATCTGGAACACAACAATCCACCGGACAAACAGCCGCACATTGAGGCTCTTCATGAAACCCTTGGCATTCTGTACATTTATTGGGTGTAATATAATAGGTATCTGCACTCACAGGAGTATTTCTGTGATCAGCATCAACTACAGAACCATCCAACAATGTATACGAACCTTTTACAGTTGTACCATCAGCGATAGCCCATTCAACACCACCTTCGTAAATTGCATTATTGGGGCATTCTGGTTCACAGGCACCACAATTAATACACTCGTCTGTAATTTTAATAGCCATTTCTTTTGATTTAGAGTTTAGTTAATGCGAAATTTGATCTTACAAAATAAGTTTATAAGGATGAAATTACAAAATCGAATTGAAATATTATTACAACTTAAACAATATTTAGTAGCAAACACTGAAGAATGGCAGGAAGTAAAGAAAATTGCCGCTATTCACAACGGTTGGTTTACGCTTGATTTCATTGATTTGTCCCTAAAAAACATCACAGAACGATTTTTGGGACAAAATGAGCTACAGAATTGGGTAAATAGCTATTCTATAAAAGAATCTAAGCCCCCTAAAAATGTAGGGATTGTGATGGCAGGAAATATCCCTTTGGTTGGTTTTCACGATTTTTTAGCTGTTTTTCTGAGTGGAAATGTGCAAACAATTAAATTATCTGAAAAAGACGACCAATTGTTGAAGTATCTCGTAGAAAAAATGAGTAATTGGGATAGTAGCATAAAGCAATATATTTCATTTGCCCCTATGCTAAAGGGTTGCGATGCATATATTGCAACAGGTAGCAATAATAGCGCACGGTATTTTGAGCATTACTTTTCAAAATACCCGAGTATTATTCGAAAAAATCGCACTTCTGTGGCCATTCTTAAAGGAAATGAGACAATGGAGGAATTGGAAAAATTGTCAGATGATATCCATGTTTTTTTTGGACTAGGGTGTAGAAATGTCACTAAAATATATGTTCCTGAAGGATACGATTTTGTACCCATTTTACAATCTTTTCATCGATATAAATACTTTGCTGATCACCATAAATATAAAAATAATTACGATTATAACTTATCTATTCAACTGATGAATAACCGGTATTACATGACTAATGAGAGCACTTTATTAGTAGAAAACGATTCGTTTTTTTCGCCTATTAGCCAACTAAACTATAGTTTTTATACTAATTTTGAAAAGGTGTTGGAAACGGTACAAAATAATGAGTCCATTCAATGTATTGTTGGGCTGGATATAGCTTTTGGAATGGCACAGCAACCAGGTTTAAGTGATTTTGCGGATGGAATTGATACGATGGCATTTTTACTGAATTTATAATTCTAGGCTATCGGCCTCCTAATAAATTGTTAAAGGTGACAAAAGGTAATTTGCATTTTGTCAGGCCATCGTTACTTTGTATTTACAGGCATGTAAATTGATGAGTAGTAAATTTTATTAATGAACTCAAATTTTATAAATTATGAAATTTAAACAGCTATGCTACACAGTTGCTATCAGTGCTGTTACCGCTTTTGGGGTAATGGTGGGATATAGCAAATTTTTAAAAAACAGTAATACATTTGGCGGTCAAGAATACGGAGTAATTCCTTCCAATTACCAGTATGCTAGGCTCACTGATAATAATACTGCCAATCCACCGGGTGCTATTGATTTTACTCAGCCAGCCTCATCAGCCTTGCCAACAGTGGTTCATATTAAAACTAAAACCAATGCAAAACATGTAAATAATAATTTACCAAAAAATCAACGACCGAAAAATCCTTTTAGTGATTTTTTTGGAGATGACATGATGGAACAGTTTTTTGGTAATCAAAGAGGAGGTTATGTACCAGAACAAAAAGCCTCCGGATCAGGAGTAATTATTAGTGCAGATGGCTATATTGTCACCAATAACCATGTTGTTGAAAATGCAGATGAGCTAGATGTTACGTTAAGTAATAAAAAATCTTACAAAGCAAAAGTTATTGGCACGGATGCTGCTTATGACCTTGCTGTTATTAAGATAGAAGAAGCGGGATTACCCTTTTTATTATACGGAAACTCTGATGAGGTGAAAATTGGGCAATGGGTATTAGCGTTGGGCTATCCGTTGAATTTAGAAACTACTGTTACGGCGGGCATCGTTAGTGCCAAAGCCAGAAGCCTTGGGTTGAACAAAGGCACCAAGACCAATTCACCGGTAGAGTCTTTTATTCAAACAGAT
>CANJAW010000311.1:0-3909 GCA_947472215.1 Chitinophagaceae bacterium | reverse complement strand
TTATATTTTGCTAAATTAGGGAATTAATTGTTATAGAGTACAAGTATTTGATAATTTTGAAGTATTTTCATGTTTTACTTGCAATGATGCCTGCATTGCTTCATTTTATTAAATAATTTTGAATATGGATCACCAGTCAACCCGAGGTTTGCGGCATTTTAAAAATTTGGTAGGAATCAAATTTCAGCTATACAACAGCCTATTTACCTCTCTTCCTTTTCATCGCATTGAAAAAACGGGGATTTTATTGTCCCTTTTGCAAAACAATTGTGAGGAAGGTTTTAAGAAAAACCAAAGCCCTGCTGAAATTATAGAGGATTTTTTTTCTAAACACACCACTTACAAACTTCCTCAGGAGCGGCTGGACCTACTATTTCGATTCATTCAATATATTGAGCGGCAAGTAGTATTATTCGATGCGCTAGAAGATGCCGCATTTAAAGAGGTACACGATACCAATGGTGTGGGTACTTTGAAACACCTTGAAAGTGAAGTAATCGAACATAAAAAGCAAGATGAATTAAAGGAAAAACTCGCCAATTTTGCTATTCGGTTGGTATTAACGGCACATCCTACCCAGTTTTATCCAGGTTCCGTTTTGGGAATCATCAATGACCTTTCCAATGCATTGGCTGAAAATAATGCCGTTCAAATCAATATGTACTTGCAACAATTGGGAAAGACGCCTTTCTTTAAAAAGCAAAAACCTACTCCCTATGATGAAGCTATGAACCTGATTTGGTACCTCGAAAATATCTTCTACCCTGCAGCAGGTAGAATCATTTCTTTTTTAAAAAACCAGTTTCCTGATGCACTCAATGAATTGAATCCAATTATCACCATGGGATTTTGGCCCGGTGGGGATCGGGATGGGAATCCTTTTGTAAAGGCAGCAACTACTTTAAAAGTAGCAGATGCACTAAGGGGGGGAATCATTAAATCTTATTATTTGGAAATAAGAAGAATTAGGCGAAGACTAACTTTCGAAGGGGTAGACACCATTTTAATTGACTTGGAAAATGATATGTATAATAATATATTTATTCCGGGTCAAAGAACCCATTTAAACAAGCAGGAAATATTAAAATCCCTCAACCAGATTAAAGAGATTTTGATTTACAAACACAATAGCCTGTTTCTGCATTTAATTAATAATTTAATCAATAAGGTAAACGTTTTCGGACTGCATTTTGCTTCGCTCGATGTAAGACAAGAAAGTACCATTCATAGCAATGTACTGGCTTCCATTGCAGAAAAAAACACCTGTCTGCCTCCCAATTATGCAACCATTACAACAAATGAAAAAATACAATTACTTACGCAAATTACTACCCCACTAAAAGAGGAACTGTTTGATCAAGAATTAACCACCGATACCATTGCCACTATCAAAGCTATTCGTACCATTCAGGATTTTAATGGGGAGGCCGGTTGCAATCGCTATATTATCAGCCAATGTAATAGTGCCCTCAATGTACTGGAAGTATATGGCCTATTTCTCTTAAGTGGTTGGAAACAAAATGAAATCAACGTAGATATCATTCCATTATTTGAAACGGTGGATGATCTGCAAAATGCAGCAGGGATTATGAAGACCCTGTATGCCAATAAAAACTACAATACCCACCTTATCCGAAGAAAAAAGCGACAAACCATCATGCTTGGATTTAGTGATGGTACCAAAGATGGAGGTTATTTAATGGCTAACTGGGGGATATACAAGGCAAAGGAAGAATTAACCGCCATCTCAAAAGAATATGATATTGAAGTAATTTTCTTTGATGGTCGTGGTGGACCACCCTCAAGAGGAGGAGGGAAAACACATAAGTTTTATGCTTCGATGGGACAAAATATTTCAAATAAGGAAATCCAATTAACTGTTCAGGGGCAAACGGTGAGCTCCAACTTTGGAACCATTGATGCGGCACAATTTAATATTGAGCAATTACTGCATGCAGGCATTTCCAATGACTTGTTTAACAACCGACATATCACACTTCAAAAAGATGAAGAATCCCTGTTGCAGGAACTGGCCAATCAAAGTTTCACAAAGTACAGTGCACTGAAAGATCATCCCTACTTCGCAGATTATTTGTCGCAGGTAAGTCCTTTGAAATTTTACAGCGAAACAAATATTGGTAGTAGACCCGCTAAACGTGGCGGTGGCAATAAAATATCTTTCAAAGATTTACGTGCAATCCCTTACGTAGGAGCATGGGCGCAATTGAAGCAAAATGTAACTGGATATTTTGGCGTGGGCACTGCTTTAAGAGAGCTTGACCAACAGGGGAAATTTGCTCAGCTAAAAAAGCTATATCAAAATTCATTGTTCTTTAAAACCCTACTCGACAATAGTGAAATGGCGATGAAAAAATGCTTTTTCCCATTGACTGCTTTTCTTGCCAAAGACGAAAAGTATGGGGAAATTTGGAACATGATCTATGATGAATACAATTTAACCCAACAATACATACTCAAACTTTCTGATAAAACGGAATTGATGAGCGACTACCCTGTCGACCAGCTTTCCATACTGATGCGGGAAAAAATGGTGTTGCCACTGCTTACCATCCAGCAATTTGCCATCATGAACATCCGTGAAATTGAAGATAGCCTTATCAATACTCCTTTAAAAGCTACCTACGAGAAACTAGTAATGCGATCCTCTTTTGGCATCATCAATGCGGGAAGGAATTCAGCATAGCATTGATTGTATAAAATAGAGGCCCTCCGTAGAAACGGAGGGCCTTAACGATTGCTTGCTATATGAAAAAGGTAACTATATACAAAACAGTACTTACTTAAAATTTATACACCGCAGCTAATAAAGCTGTAGCAGTTGATTTGGAAGTGGTGCCATCATTTTTTGTGTAGAACCCACTTTGTGCAGATTCAAATCTTAATTCAGGAATCAATGTAAAAGAGCCTGCTTTAATATTCACAGACAATGTATTGGCTAAAATATTCTTTGTTCCAAAATAAATCATTTTGCTATCGCTGATATACTCAGTCCTTAAGGTTAAGCCCACAGTAGCACTAGGATCCGCATTTAAGTATAAGGCAACACCCTTCCAACTTCCATTTACAGATCCTGCACCTTCAACCTGGTTGCGACTTTGAACAGTTCCATTAAAACCAACGTTAAATTTATCAGACACAATACCGGTAACCACTAAATCCAATTGGTTAAAGCTTTTAAGCCCAAGTGGATTTAATCCTTTAGTAGAACCAAAAAAACCTGCATAATTGAGATAGGTTTTGAATTTACCATCAACAGATCCTCCACTCAATTGTGCAATCAATGTTTTAACACTGGTTGTTGAAGCGGTTTGATCTATAAAATTGGCGACGCCTACCATAAAGCCAATATTACCTTCCGTAACATCCATTTTTACACCGGTATGTGAAAACGGTCCATTGGTAAACATATAGGACATGCTGTAATTTCTATTTAAAGGTGCATCCATTAATTCGTATCCCACATGGGTAGCAAATTTACCTGCAGTTATTTTTACTTTATTTGACAATGCATAGGTCAAGTACATTTGTTTTACCAGTGCCAATGATGACCCACTAGCTTTTTCATAGTAAGAAAACTCTTCTGCTCTAGCACCAAAACCTAGATCAACTGTACCAGTAATCTTTCCTGATAATGCTGTTGCATCCGCTTTGATAGTAGCCATACCCAATGCAAAAGCACCCTGGGAATTGGTAAAACTTGTTTTGTTATTACTACTTATACCATCCGACACATTTGCGAAATTGTGACGATAATAGCCATCCACAGAACCGGAAATAGTCAAGGTCTTAGTTGAATCCTGGGCGAAAGAGCAATTGATAAAAGTTGCAGTAACCATCAAGGTCATTAAAAAAATTCTTGTCATTTTTGAAAGTTTTAGTTAAATAATA
>CANJAW010000310.1:0-3923 GCA_947472215.1 Chitinophagaceae bacterium | reverse complement strand
TTGTTATTTTTCATAATAGGCGCCAAGCTTTTCCCCTCCAACTGAGCAGGAATAGGCGATCCAGCCAAATCGCAGATGGTTGGAAAAATATCTAGATGCTCCGATTGAGAAGCTGATCTGCCCGGCTTCATTCCCGGAGCTGCAATGATTAATGGAGCTCGGGTAGCCTGCTCAAAAGTAGTATGCTTGTTCCAAAGATCATGATCACCCAGGTGCCAACCATGGTCGCCCCAAAGCACGACGATGGTGTTTTTCAATATGCCCAATGAATCAAGTGTGTTTAAAAGAATGCCCACTTGGGCATCCATATAAGATACGGCAGCATAGTATCCATGTACCAGCTCTTTTTGTTTTTCTATTTTAAGACCAATTCCCATTTCCTCTTTGGGTAAGGTTACAAATGCTGGAATATCTGTATAATTTCTTAACTCACCAGAAATGTGATAGGCAATCAAAGGACTATTTTTGGCATGCTCCTGAAATGTTGCGAGGGGCATATCAGCGCGGTTATACAAATCCCAATATTTTTTAGGTGATACAAAAGGTAAATGCGGTTTATGCAATCCCACCGCCATAAAAAATGGTTTATTTTCTTTTGACAATTGTATCATTTGCAGTTTTGACAGCAAGGCATTGGCACCATCTTCATAGGCATTATCCGGCACATCAATACATTCGGTAGAAGGACCCTTTATGCTAGTAGGAATTTCATCATCATCACTCAGCTTTTTTTGCTTGGATCCCTTGTTAGCAAAAAATGCTTTGGTGGCGGGGTCTTGGTACTGGCTATTGGCTGGCATTCCCATTCCATTGGGGTAATCCTTGTCCTCTGCAAAAAGGTAGGGGGTATTCCATGATACCGGATCTATTTTTTTGATAGCACTGCTGGGATGATAGATCTTTCCAATTCCACAAGTATTATACCCTTGGGTAATTAAATATTGGGGGAGGGTTACTATGTCGGGATTCATATCACGCATTTGCGTTTTTAAATCCCACACCTTGGTAACATCGGGGCGCATGCCCGTCATCAAACTTGCTCTTGTTGGACCGCAAACTGCCTGCTGGCAATAGTTGCTCATGAACACCGTGCCCATTTTGGCCAAGCGATCGATATTGGGCGTTTTTACCAGCGTGTTGCCGTAACAGCCCAGTACGGGTTTTAAATCATCCACCGCAATAAAAAGAATATTGGGTTTGGCACTTTGCTGTGCAAAAACAGCTACTACAGATACAGACAGTAATAGGGAAAAGAGTACGAGTTGTTTTTTCATTTTTATTTTTTGAGTCCTTACAATTTATAATAACTGCTTTCTACCATTCCAATAATAGGCTTACATCCAAATCAATGGATTTCTTACCGGAAGGTTTCTTACCACTTCCTCCGTTTGCGGAAAATGGTTCAATTTTTTCCAAGTGGCAAACCATTTTTTATTGCCTGTTTTTTTATACCCAAATACCAAAAAAGGGTGAGCCACTGGCCACTCTTCCCAATACATAATATCCTTGGGGTATTTCCAACTTTCTTTGTTGGCCACAAAGGGATACATAAATTCAATCGCCTTCTGCACGGTTCTTCCATCCTGCAACCTGAAATCCCAAAGGCTTTCGGTTTCATCCGACAATAGCTGACAGATAGTAGCAAGGGCATCCAAATTAAAAAGCGAATACCCGTAAGGTTTAGTCCGCTTCAACTCCAGTGGAAAACTTCCATTCACCTCCATTTGACTAGGAAGCAAAATTGTTTTGAACCTGTTTTTACAATCATCGATGATTGCCTGGTTGCCAGTTAATTTTGCAAAAACAGCTACCTGCATTACCCAGCAAGTGCCGTGGTTATTGTTGGCTTCTCTTTCCTCGATGCCGTATGGATGAGTGTTTACCCAAGTCAAATATTGGGCAAACCAGTTTTTTATTTTTTTTAGTTCGGCTGGGTTAACCACTGATGCCTTTTGCATCACCCGGATTCCCTGTGCCACTTCCATCAGTTGAATCATATCGATTACACCGATTCCTCTTCCGGTAACTTTGCCGCTGATGGCCTGTGCATACAATAGCGAAGGGTTCATTAAGGTAGATTCATTTATGAACCATGCTTTTAAATGAGTGAAAGCATGCGCTACATATTTTTCATCTTGGGTAATTAGATAGGCGGAGGCAAGGCTGCCAATGAGCTGACTGAAGCGCACCATTGCTTTTCGGTGAGCGGTAAAATTACCCGGATTGGTTTGTCCATCTCGTTGGATATAAGGCCCCTTTGGATCGGCCGGATTGGGCCACCAATAATCTCCTTCCGAATAAAAATCATGCAGTCCGCCGGCAGATCGATCGCAGGATTGGACGGTGATGGTAATGGGAAATGCGGTCATTGCACTATCGGCGCGTAGGAGTAAGGCCGACTTGATAACTTTTTCAATTTTTTTAACAACAGGATCTCCACTTCGCGCCGAAAATTGGCACAACAAAGTACATACAAGAAACAGGTATAATTTATTTGTCATTAGTAGAAAAAGATGTCATCTCAATTAATTTTCTGAAATCAAAAAATCGGCGAACCGAACCGCCTCATCCCGAAGGTCGGAGGGGGAAAGCAAACTTCTATAGATTCCCCACTTGGGGCGGATGAATTTGTTGTCGGCCCTTATGGTCATTATCGATGGATTGCTGTAAGTAAGCAGTTCCACCCCATCGCTTATCCGCTTGATTGATAGGGAGTAAGTTCCGGTGGCACCCACCGTTATTTTTTCCGTAATCTCTACCCATTGCGCTTCGAGCTTCGACAGCGCTAGCTTGGCAACCGTATTGGTATTGTCGTGAATGAGCAACAACTGGTTGGGTTTTCCTTTGCGCGCGGTTAGTGTAAAAATGGGCATCCCATCGTTTCCTCCCACCGCTTTTACTTGGTGGAGATGGGTAAAACTAGAGGATGGCTGAAAGCCTGCCGGCAGTTTGAATTTCCACTGATAGGTAATTGACTCACCTAGCGTTCCTTTCAAATTAGCCGGGGAAGATTCGTAGGTTTTAATTTCCACGCGCTGCCGATCAAACTTTTCACATCGATCATTGTCGGGTGTTACATGCGCATAAAATTCAAACACATATTTATTCAATGAGGAGTCCCATTTTTCTGCAATATGCCTTCCAAATTCAGGATGGCTGGCACATTGATCAGATGCCTCCACGGCCTCGTGGCCGGGAGACAATCTGCTGTTGATAAGTTCATAGGTTTTTCCTTTTCCCTCGGCACTTAAACTGACTTGTGCAGAAATGTTGAGTGATCCGCTCAAGATTAAAAAAAACAAACTAATAGAGAAAGGAGATGACATCTTTTTAATTATTACAATATTGAAATTACTTTTTTACAGTCAACCGCCCTGCCTTTTACCGTGATAATATATAAACCTGGTAATAGGAATGGCAAATCCATTTTTGTATTTGAAAAGCCCCTAGGGATATCACAGGCCATCTTTTTAATCGGCGTTCCGTTTAAATTATACAAGATGGCATCTCCAGCGGTAGGTTGCAAAGAAAATATCCTTAACGTGAGCTGGCTGCTACTGCTTTGAAACGCATTTAGATTTACTTGGTCCATACCTCCCGGAGGATAAATGGTCAACCTGCCGCTCACATAAGTGATGATATAATTGGATGTATCTGCTCCCGTCGCTGAAAGCGTATAGTAACCCGCTGCAGAACCTTTTATAGCACTGGTGGATACCGTTGCCAACAGATTGGCACCTGTTTCACCTGCTACCAAACCAGTATAGGACAATGCAAAAACTGGATTGTCTTCTCCCTGTATCTTGGTAGTGTCATTCGCTTTCACGGTAAGGGGTACCCTGTTTACAGTAAGTGTTTTGGCCATGCTCAGGGCAGCATAATAAAAAGAATCACCAGCCTGGGTGGCAGTAATAATCGCTGAA
>CANJAW010000309.1:0-3926 GCA_947472215.1 Chitinophagaceae bacterium | reverse complement strand
ATTTTCCATTGGTCGAAACGCAGGTTGTCGATCAGTACAAAAAACAGGGGCGTCCCTTTTTCAAGATGGGGTAACACTTTATACTTCATTAGGGTATGGCTCATTATAGGTGCATCCGCGATGGTATTGCCCACCCAGCTTGAAAAGTGTTTGGAAACAAATTTAAAGAACTCTGTATTAGCTTCGGTCTTTTGTGTTTGAAAAACCTCCTGCATTTCGGGGCTGTCACTTTTTTTCATCTCCAGCTCCCAATACACCAATTTTTTATAAATCTCCATCCACTCATTATAGTTGGGGTTGCTATTGAGAGCCATAAACAAACTTTGAAATACCTGCTGATAGGCCGAGGTGGTTTTTTCAGCAACAAGCCTTTTATTGTCAATCAATTTTTTCAGGCTTAGCCATACCTGGTTAGGATTTACCGGCTTTATTAAATAATCACTAATCTGGGAACCAATGGCTTCATCCATCAAGTTCTCCGCCTCATTTTTTGTGATAAGCACTACCGGTAAATTACTATTTACTTCCTTAATTTGTTGAAGGGCTTGCAAACCGGATATACCGGGCATACTCTCATCCATTAACACTACATCCACCAAATTGTTTTTTACATATTCCACTGCATCAAAACCGTTCGTCTTGGTATGAACTTCATAGCCCTTATTTTCTAAAAATAATATCTGTGATGTAAGGTTTTCTATTTCATCATCTACCCAAAGTATTATTGACATACTAAATTGATTGATTGTTGGTGTAATGGTAATTTATTGGAAGAACCCTATTTTGCCCAGTATTCAAAAGCTACCAGACACTCTAATATTGTTGGTAAAGCTAATAGTAAAGAAACAGTTTGAAAAGAATATTTGGAAATAAGCGGAGTCAATGGTTGCCTTAGCCCTTCCAATACAAATCAAATCGCTACAAATTTAATTTTTTAATGTTATGCTTGCCAGCTTTATTTAGCTTTGTGCAACTTTTAACAAAAAAGGAATTAGATTGATGTCTCAACCGCCAAGCTAAAACCGAAAAGCAGCAATCAACCAATGTTACCCAGAAAAATAATCAATGATCCTGTTTATGGATTTATCACGATTGATGATGAGCTTATACTAAAAATAATTGCTCATCCCTATTATCAGCGACTTCGCCGCATTCACCAGATGGCGATGGCATTGTTAGTTTATCCTGGAGCAGTACATACCAGGCTGCACCACTCATTGGGTGCCTATCACCTCATGCGCAATGCCCTGCATGAACTGAAAAATAAAGGAGTAGAAATAACGCAAGCCGAGGAGCAAGCTGCCAAAATTGCCATACTACTTCATGATATTGGACACGGGCCTTTTAGCCATGCGTTAGAAAATGTATTACTAGAGGGAATGCATCATGAAACTATTTCCCTGCTGCTGATGAAAGAACTCAATGAACAGTTCGATGGCCAATTGCAGATGGCACTAGCTATTTTTACCAATGAATATCCTAAAAAATTCTTACACCAGCTTATCAGCGGCCAATTAGACGTTGACAGAATGGATTATCTTACCCGGGATAGTTTTTTTAGCGGTGTAAGCGAAGGGGTAATCGGATACGACCGAATCATAAAAATGCTAACCGTACACAATGGTGAGCTGATGGTAGAAGAAAAGGGAATCTATTCCATTGAAAAATTTTTGGTTTCCCGCCGGCTTATGTATTGGCAGGTTTACCTCCACAAAACGGTGGTATGTGCGGAACAAATGCTGGTGCGAATTATTCAACGAGCTAAATTTATAAAAGCCCCCACCCAATTACCCCTCAACCAGTTTATCAATGAACCCCCTGGCTCGGTAACCTTGCAACAGTTTTGCACACTCGATGATTACGATGTGGTTTCCGCCATAAAAGGCTGGTGTAACCATGAAGACAAAGTATTGTCTTTTTTAAGCAAGGGGATACTTAACCGTGAGCTACTCAAAGTGAAATATTATGGTGAGCCGGTAGAAAAAAAATGGATAGAGGAAAAAACATTGGAAGCCATGCAGAAAATGAATATCCCAGCGGAAGATGCTTCTTGGCTCGTGTTTACTGGAGCTGCTTCGGGCAGTACCTACAATTTTGAAGATGAACGCATCAATATTTTATTCAAAGATGGGTCGGTAAAGGATATCTCCGAAGTGGATGATGCCTTAATCAGCAAAAACTTAGGTGGGAAGATTAAGAAATATTATTTTTGTTATATACGATAAAGAACCCTGCGGCAAAGAATTTCGTATATTCCTCCCTGTTATCAATGCCGCCGCTAGGGTAATTGCCCGAAATTACCTTACAAAGGGCCGAGGCATAAAAAATTAAATACCTTTGACAAAACTTAGAAAATAAGCATGGACGTAAATTTCAACCCCGATAAGCAACATACCTTGGCCGCCACAGTAAGCATTGCTGGTACTGGGCTCCATACCGGCATCAATGTCGAAATGACCCTAAAGCCTGCAAATCCTGGGTTTGGATTCCAATTTCAACGAGTAGATTTACCCGGAATGCCGATTATTAAAGCGGATTGCGATTTAGTGACCGATACCTCCCGAGGCACTACCCTAGAAATGGGTGATGCCAAAGTAAGCACGGTAGAGCATATTCTGGCGGCACTCGTAGGGCTTGGCGTTGACAATTGCCTCATTGAAGTAAATGGCCCAGAAATTCCGATTATTGATGGAAGTAGTGAACCCTTTGTGAAAATAATTGAAACGACAGGAGTAATAGAGCAGGATGCCGCAAAAGCATGGTATAGCATCGATACCAATATTACCTACTTCGATGAAAATAACAGGGTAGAAATCACTGCACTTCCTTCTGTTGAGTACAAAATAACCACGCTGATCGACTTTAATTCTCCGGTGCTAGGTACCCAACATGCTACTTTAAAAAGTATGAAGGATTTTAAAACAGAAATAGCCCCTTGCCGAACTTTTTGTTTTTTGCATGAACTCGAAGCCCTTCTCGAAAATAACCTGATTAAGGGCGGTGATATCAATAACGCAATCGTGGTAGTTGATAAGCCTATCACCACTCAAGAAATGAGCCGATTGTCAAAAGCATTCGGAAAAGAAAAAATGGAAGTAAAAAGTGAAGGCTATCTAAATAACCTTGAATTACGCTTTCCGAATGAACCTGCTAGACACAAACTTCTTGATATTATTGGAGATCTTGCGCTTACAGGTTATGCAATAAAGGGACATATCATTGCCAATAGACCTGGGCACAGCAGTAATGTTGCTTTTGCAAAAAAATTAAAGCAGTACATCAAAAAAAACAAACACACCAAGGATATTCCTATCTACGATGCTAACCAAGCAGCAGTTTATAATTTACAGCAAATAGAAGAAACCCTACCTCATAGATTTCCATTTTTATTGGTAGATAAAATAATTGAACTTACAGATAAACATATCGTTGGTATTAAAAATGTAACTTTCAATGAGTACTTTTTTCAGGGACATTTTCCTGGAAACCCAGTCATGCCAGGTGTTTTACAAGTTGAAGCCCTTGCCCAAACAGGTGGTATCCTTTGCATCAATGCTATGCCAGAAGGAAAGTATGATACTTATTTTATAAAAATAGAAAACTGCAAATTCAAGCAAAAAGTAGTTCCTGGTGATACCATGATTTTAAAAATGGAACTCATAGAACCGATTCGAAGAGGAATTTGTGTAATGAGAGGAAGCGTTTATGTTGGAAATAAACTTTGTACCGAAGGAGACTTAACTGCGCAATTAGTAAAAAGAAACTAAAAAATTTTATGACTCAATTTTATAACAATTCAAAAGATTGTTAGTTATTAAAATCAAATTGAACCATTTGTAAATTTTCAATTCATCATGATTCATCCACATACTTATATTCATCCTAATGCAAAACTTGCGACCAATGTAAAAATTGATCCTTTCAGT
>CANJAW010000308.1:0-3926 GCA_947472215.1 Chitinophagaceae bacterium | reverse complement strand
TGCAGAGCACCAACGATTAGCGGCTAACGCTAAAAAGCCGATCCCTTTAGAACAATGGGGCCCTTACCTGAGCGAAAGACAATGGGGCACCGTAAGGGAAGATTACGGCCATTATGGAGATGCCTGGGGTTACCTGCCGTTTGACCAGTCACATTTCAGAACTTACCGTTGGGGGGAAGATGGTATCGCAGGAATTTCCGATTATTTTCAAAACCTTTGTTTTGCGGTCTCTTTCTGGAACGGGAAGGATAAAATTCTGAAAGAACGTTTGTTTGGCTTAGGAAATTACGAGGGTAATCATGGCGAAGATGTAAAGGAATTATATTATTATCAGGATAATATTCCTACCCATTATTACATGGAATATTTGTATAAATATCCCCAGCGCGAATTTCCTTACGATGACCTCAAAAATACGAACCGCTATCGGTCGATGCAGGAGCCTGAGTATGAAATACTCGATACCGGAATATTTGACCAGGATGAATATTTTGACGTGAAAATCACCTACGCTAAACAGGATTCAGAAGATATTTATATTAAGATTGATATTACCAATCGGCATAATAAGACCGCACCTATAACGGTGTTGCCTACTCTTTGGTTTTATAACCGTTGGGGCAACAATCCAGATGACCCCAAGCCTTCTATCAACTATTTAAATAAAACATCCGTAAAGGTTAATCACCAGCGCTTGGGAGACTATTATTTTTATTTCCAGCATCCAGATTATTCTTTGTTCACGGACAATGAGACTAATTTGAATAAGGTTAATGGGGAGCAGAATGAAACACCTTTTGTAAAAGATGCTTTTCATGATGCGGTTATTCATGGTGCCAATCGACGTAAACTGCACAATAGAAAATTAGGCACCAAGTTTTCACCCATGTACCAAATAAAAATAAAGGGTGGTGAAACAAAAACTATTTATTGCAGGCTTACCAATAAGTTGGAAGACAGGCCCTTTAACCAAGGGTTTGAAAATATTTTTGCTACCCGTAAGCAGGAAGCGAATGATTTTTATCAAAAAACACTTCCTACCGATATATCCCCTGATTTAAAAAACATTCAGCGCAAAGCATTGGCGGGTGTATTGTGGAGTAAACAATATTATCATTATGATGTGGAGCATTGGCTCAACACCAGCGATGGCATTACCCCTGTAAATGATGGCAAACTAAGGGGGCGAAACAATGATTGGACTCATTTGAAAAATCAAGACATCATCGCCATGCCAGATAAGTGGGAATATCCATGGTATGCTGCCTGGGATCTTGCTTTTCATTGTATTTCCTTAGTAATGGTAGACCCAGAATTTGCTAAGAACCAGTTGCTGCTAATCATGCGTGAATGGTATATGAAACCCGATGGGCAATTGCCGGCATATGAATGGAATTTTAGCGATGTAAATCCTCCGGTGCAAGCATGGGCGGCATTGGAAGTATACCGGATAGAAAAGGAGACTACTGGTAACGGGGATATCACTTTTCTGAAAAGAATTTTCCAAAAACTACTGATTAATTTCACCTGGTGGATCAATCGAAAAGATCGAAATGGCAACAATATTTTTGAAGGTGGATTTTTAGGATTGGATAATATTGGCGTATTTAATCGCAGCCATAATTTGTCGGCTCAGATGCAACTCGAACAGGCTGATGGCACCAGTTGGATGGGTATGTATGCACTCAATATGATGGATATGGCACTAGAGATTGCACAGCATGATATTGCTTTTGAGGATACGGCTACTAAATTTTTTGAACATTTTGTATTGATTTCTGAAGCACTCAATAGCCATAGTTTATGGAATGAGGAAGATAAATTTTATTATGATTCTCTAAGAATTGATGGAGCCGAACCTATTCCAATGCGTATACAAAGCATTGTAGGGTTAACCAGTTTGTTTGCTGTAAGTATTATGGATATGGAAATATTCAAACGTCTTCCGGATTTTAAAAAAAGAATTGAATGGTTTGAAAGTTACCGTGCAAAAAATAATCGCTTCTGGCCCAATGAAGAACATAGTGATGGCGAAGGCATATTGATATCACTAGTAAAAAAAGATCGATTGATTCACTTGTTACATCGGTTGCTTAGTGAGGATGAGTTTTTATCTGGCGGCGGTATCAGGGCATTGTCAAAATATCACGAAGCCAATCCATATTCAGTTACCATTGATGGAACCAGGTATGAAATTCAATATGATCCAGGCGACTCTACCAGCAATCTTTTTGGTGGCAATAGCAACTGGCGCGGACCAGTTTGGATTCCTATCAATTATTTAGTTATCCGTTCTATTCGAAAATATGGAGAATTTTATGGAGACAAACTTACCGTAGAATGCCCAGTAGGATCGGGTGTTTTTTTAAATCTGGTGGACGTGTCAAAACTGTTGACAGAAAGGGTCGTTAGTCTCTTGGCAATGGATGAAAAGGGTGACCGCAAATTAAATGGCCATTATAACTGGTTCTATAAAAAACCTGGTAATGAAGAACTGGTTTTGTTTTACGAATATTTTCACGGCGACTCAGGAAGTGGATTGGGAGCGAGTCACCAAACCGGCTGGACATCGCTCATTGCAGATTTGATTGGAACGAAATAACTGATAACTGATAATTGATTAACTGATAACTGAAAATTGATAGTTTTTTAAATACAGGATGGTTTTACCTTATGGCAGTTAATTCGAAAAAGGCGCTACCCAAAAAAATGAATGAATGAATTTTCAATTACTGAGCAAGATGGAATAAAGCAAATAACTTTCAGTTATCCGTTTTCAGTTATCAGTTCAATTTATTTTCCTCGTTCATACTGCACCGGCCATGCTACTTCGGCACCTAGTTCTTTTGCTGCATGTAGTGGAAAGTAAGGATCTCTTAGTAAAATGCGTCCTAATAAAATCAGGTCGGCTTTTTGCTCCACTAGTATTTGTTCTGCCTGCTGAGCAGTGGTAATCATGCCTACTGCTCCTGTTAATATTTCGGCCTCTTTCTTTATTTTTTCTGCAAAAAGAACCTGGTATATTGGCCCCACGGGTATTTTTTGTTCAGTAGAATTACCTCCCGAAGAACAATCGATGAGGTCGGCACCATGACTTTTTAAAATAATGGCCAATTGTACTGAATCTTCTTCGGTGAATCCGCCTGTCACCCAATCGGTAACGGATATCCGCACAAATAAAGGCAGTGCTTCGCCCATCACTTTTCGGGTAGCTTTTGTAATTTCTACTAGTAAACGGATTCTATTTTCGAAGGATCCGCCATATTCATCCAATCGATGGTTACTGAGGGGGGATAAAAATTCGTTGAGTAAATAACCATGTGCAGCGTGGATTTCAATTACTTTAAAGCCTGCGCTGATGGCCCTTTCGACAGCTTGGGTATAATCAGTGATGAAACGTTGAATAGCTGCGGCATCCATCTCCTTGGGTAAGGGGCCGTCTTTGGAAAAAGCAATGGCGCTAGGGGCAAGTGTTTGCCAGGCTCCGTCTGCTGGATTTAAAGCGGTACCACCATTCCAAGGTTTGTGGTGACTTCCTTTTCTTCCGGCATGTGCCAGTTGTATTCCCGGAACTGCATTTTGTGATTCAATAAATTGAACAATCCGATGTAAAAAGCTTACTTGTTCTTCTTTCCATAAGCCAAGGTCACCGAGCGTAATCCTTCCTTCCGGAGAAACTGCCGTAGCTTCCATGATAACCAATCCTGCACCGCCTACTGCACGACCTCCCAAATGCACTAGGTGCCAGTCGTTGGCAAAACCATCCTCACTGCAATATTCACACATAGGGGATACCGCTATTCTATTTTTGAGGGTAATATTTCTGATAGTAATCGGTTCAAATAATGCGGCCATGGTATTTATTTAGAGTACAAAGGGACAGTATTTTTTGGAAAGAATAGCACAATGGAACTTATTATTTTTCT
>CANJAW010000307.1:0-3935 GCA_947472215.1 Chitinophagaceae bacterium | reverse complement strand
TTGATAACATCTGTTGAAAAAAAATGACGGCTAACGTCCAAATGCATACCTCTCCATTTAAAACGGGGATAGTCAGTAACCAGCATACAAGGTATTGATAGTACAGCATTGGTCCGTATGGGTGGCATCGTCTGAAACAGCGTTTGCATACCATACACAATACCTTCCTTGGTATTAGCGGTAATGACAATGGCATTGTTAGATACATCGAGTTGATAACCCTCCTCTCCCAACTCCGACATCTTTGCAATCACCAACTGCACTGACTTTTTTTTGGCACCATTCAACGGCAAGGCATAGCCTGAAATATTTTTCACATAGGCTGCAAAAAAATTGGCTGCTGCCATTAATTCATTATTAGAATTACTGCAACGGATAGTTGTATTGTCATCCAGTATAAAATAACCCTCCATTTCCTGTAGACTGACCGGCTGGGGTATAATATTCACCTTTGTCTGGGCCTTTGCAATAATAAAAAGGCAACTCAATATCAATAATGTAAAAATTTGTTTCATAATCATTTTAATTTAAAAATCAATACTCACCCTTTTAGTCTATTGAGCAGTAAGAAGCGTGCAAAAAGCTTAGTCCAGATCTTAGGCATTTTTTATTTTTTTTGGATCTTGAATTCAATCACTACACTAGCAAATGTGGCTTGGATTGATATACTTCCCAAAGCAGTTCCCCAAAAATGGTATTGGCCCATGCAAACCATTTACGGGTAAAATTAGCCGCATCATCTTTATGAAAAGACTCATGCATGAATCCGGTTGCACCATGAGTTTGCTGCAACATAGTAATACAGGTCTTTATTTCAGCATCTTCCTTACTTGTTAAGCCACGCATCACAATACTTAAAGGCCAAATCATATCCATACCCGCATGCGGACCACCGATACCCTCTGCAGCCTTGCCCTTGAAGAAAAATGGATTATTGGCAGATAATAACATTTTACGTGTATTGATATATACAGGATCAGTATTTTTAACCGCATTTAAATAGGGCAACGATAATAAACTTGGCACATTGGCATCATCCATTAAGTGGTAACTTCCAAAACCATTCACTTCATAAGCATATACTTTTCCATATTGAGGATGATCAATAATTGCATATTTCTTTATCGCTATTTCAACTTCATTGGCCAAAGCGTTTAATTCATTTGACAATGATACATCTGTAAAAATTTGCTTTACCATGATAGCCGCCTGGCGCAAACTTACTACTGCAAAAAAATTGGAAGGAATCAGAAAAGGGAAAACAGTGGCATCGTCACTTGGCCGAAACATAGAACAAATTAAACCTACTGGCTTTATGGGATAACCATACCCAGATAATGGTACTCCATCGGTGGCCCAAGAAGTGGAACGTTGAAAAGTATAGGGACCATTGCCATTTTTTCGCTGCTGCACTTTGAAAGTATCCAAGGTAGCCTTGATGGCATCCTTCCATTGCATATCAAAAGGTGCGACATCATTGGTCAACTTCCAGTAATTATAGGCAAGTCTTATTGGGTAGCAAAGCGAATCAATTTCCCATTTTCTTTCATGGGTTCCGGGCTGCATATCAGTGAGGTCCGTTTTCCATTCACTTATTTTATTTTCATCTTTATAAAAAGCGTTGGCATAGGGGTCTTTTAAAATACATTTTACCTGTCGGTTGATTACCCCGGCAATCAATTGCCTTAATTCGGTATCCTTTTTAATTAAAAGCAAATAAGGCCAAACCTGAGCAGTGCTATCTCTAAGCCACATAGCATCGATATCTCCGGTAATCACATAGGTATCTGGTTTGCCATTGACCATTTCAAAATCTACGGTAGTATCCAGTGTATTGGGAAAGCAGTTTTCAAAAAGCCATCCTAGCTCTTTATTTTTTACGTTTTGCTGAAATTCAATAATGGCAGCTTCTACTTCCTTACTATGAAATTTTCTTTTTTCATAAGGAACCCTTACTACCGGAAATAGCGTATTGGGCTGGGCAAAAGAAAAATCTTTCAGCAACAATGCAGCACTGATTAAACTGGTATTTTTTATAAATTCATTTCTTTTCATACACTATTTTATTTACAATTGATCAGGAATAAAAGAAAAAGCCAATGCAGCGGGAACCTTATTCATTTTTCCAACTGCAGTTGGAATCAAAACGCTTACTTGGTCTCCCTCTATTTTCCAATGAACTGTTTCTCCCGTTTGGAGAAGCTTCATGGCAGTACCTTTTTTAGGTAAATTTATTTTCCATGAAACTTTTGTAGGCAGTGTATTTCCTTCTTGAATACAAACTAATGCATAGCGAATCCCCTCCTTATTATTTTGAGTAAACCAGGTATTGTTTTCGTGATAATATTTGGTGATGCGGGTGTTATAAATTGCTGCTCCATTACGAATAGTCCAGGCGCCAATTTCCTGCAAGCGCTCAATGGCTTCCATCGGTAATTCTCCATCCGGCTTAGGGCCAATTCCAAGTAATAAACTTCCACCTTTTGCAACCACTTCAATGAGGGAATGAATGATTTTGGTGGCGGATTTAAACTGGTCATTGTTTACAAAACCCCAGTTATTGGCAAGGGTCATGCAGCTTTCCCAAGGATGATCTAATTGGGTGGCAGGAATACGTTGTTCAGGAGTTTGATAATTTTCGTACAATCCATGGACTGTTCTATCCACCATCAATAACCCCGGTTGGGCTTTCCTAGCCATTGCGGCAATTTTAGGCATATCAATATCCTGGCTCCATTTGGGTATGTCGGCACCCCAGGAGCGAACTTCGTCATTTACAGTTTCCAAAGGGCGCACCCAACCTCCATCCAACCACAAAATATCAATGGAACCATACTGGTGCATCAGCTCACTGATTTGATTAAAGGTGTACTCTTTAAATTTATTCCAACGCCAAGGAAACTGCCGAATATCATAATTATTATTTCGATTAGCCGTTGCATAGGCAGGCCACCAGTAATTTTCGGAATGCCAGTCAGGCTTTGAAAAGTAGGCCCCGATCATAAAATCATTTTTTCGAAAAGCATCAAAAACATATTTAGCGACATTTGCTTTTGGATGATTGGCAAAAGGGCCGTTCGATATTTTAAAATCCGTTTGCTTGGTATCAAACATGCAGAAACCATCGTGGTGTTTGGTGGTAAAAACCAAATAGCGCATACCTGCCTCTTTACCGGCCTTTGCCCAACGCTCGGGATCAAATTTAACCGGATTAAAATCACTTTTTAAACCCCAGTACCATTTTTTATATGCTTCATATGAAACATTACTATCAGGCCGATTGATCCAATCCTCATTACAAAGATTCCAAGATTCGATGATACCGGGTACTGCATAGAGTCCCCAATGGATGATCATGCCGAATTTTTGATCCTGCCATTTATCCAATTTAGCTTTTACCGCTTCATCTTTGGGCCATTCATATTCGGTAGACTGCTGGTGAACATTTTGCTGTGCCTGAGTTTTACTACTAAAAAAAATTACCGTTGAAATACAGGCGACTTTTAAAAAATGTCCCAAAACATTGATGGAACGATAATGCATAGAATGCTTCATACTTTTATAATTGAAACGTTTGGTGAGACGACATCTTTATTATTGAACGAGCTCTTCATTACTAATTTTCCATTCATTGTCAAAAAAGCCAGCCATTTTTATTGCATTGGCACCTGTGCTAAGCATATCCAAGCTGAATATCATAAAGTCAGGAAAACCACTTGCTCCGGCAAAATATTGATTGGCCATTGCGGCCTTCATTCCCTTTATACCACTGCCCGTTACTACAGCAACAGAAGCTATGGAAGATCCTGGAATGGGCCAAACAAAATAGGCACCTAAGTCATCCCCTGTCCATTGTTTGCTTCCAGCCATAATCTTATTCCGGTCTACCTGTATGGGACACCCGCTAAGTAAAATATCCCAGGCAGAATTAGTAG
>CANJAW010000306.1:0-3950 GCA_947472215.1 Chitinophagaceae bacterium | reverse complement strand
CCATTCACCATTCACCATTTCATTTGTTCTTTATTCTTGCACCAGCGGTGCAATCTATTGGTAGAATGATTCATAATGAAAATTACCCCAGCGGGGTAACCCATTTATGTCTTAGGATGTGCAGTGGAAATATAATTGAAAGGGATTAGTAGAATAGGTTGCTCCTATGGAGCAAATATTGATTTTGTTGCTTGCTATCAATAGGCTGCTCCTACCGAGCAAAAGCAAAGAAATTATACACCCTATCAACGCAACGTCCCATAGAGCCATCCTGATGAACCAAAGGCTCCGCCATGGAGACGTTGCTGGGAATGAGCGAACTTGCACCACAAAGCGTTGCCCATTCACCATTCACCATTCACCATTCACCACTGCCCATTGCCCAAAAACGCCCGTTTTTACACAAACAAGGTTTTTTTACATTTAGCGTTTATCTTTGCCGCCATTACTACAGTTATGAAAATTACAGATCACATCAAGCAGGCAAAGGACACATTGGTGTCGTTTGAAATTTTACCCCCATTAAAAGGCAGAACCATTCAGTCAATTTACGACCATTTAGACCCCTTGATGGAGTTTAAGCCTTCGTTTATCAATGTCACTTACCACCGAAGTGAAACCATGTTTAAGAAAAAGGCAGATGGCACTTTTGAAAAGGTGGAAGTAAAAAAACGCCCGGGAACGGTAGCCATTTGTGCTGCAATAAAAAACCATTATAATATTGATACTGTTCCGCATTTAATTTGTGGGGGGTTTAATAAAAGTGTCACAGAAGATGCCCTGATTGACCTTAATTTTTTGGGAATCGACAATGTGCTAGTATTAAGGGGTGATGCAGCAAAAAATGAGACCAATTTTGAACCTGAACCAGATGGCCATGCCTATGCAGTGGATCTTTTAAGGCAGGTAGTTGATCTCAATAATGGAATTTACCAAGAGGAAGATATTAAAAATGGTGGTAAGCCCGATTTTTGCATTGGCACAGCGGGATACCCCGAAAAACATTTTGAAGCACCCAACCTTCAAACCGACTTGTTGCACCTTAAAGACAAGGTAGATGCAGGGGCTGATTATATCATGACACAAATGTTTTTTGATAACAATAAATTTTATCAGTTTGTAAAGGACTGCAGGGCAATCGGTATTGACGTGCCAATTATTCCCGGACTAAAGCCCATTACCAATAAAAAACAATTGACCATTTTACCAAAAATATTCCATGTTGACATTCCCACCGATCTTTCGGATGCCATATTAAAAGCCAAAACAGACCAGGAGGTAGAGCAAATAGGAACGGAATGGCTGATACAACAATCCAAAGAACTGAAGGCTTTTGGTGTGCCAGTATTACATTACTACACGCTCGGAAAACCTACCGTAATCTACAATGCAGTAAAAGAAATTGTATAGTTGAATGAACTACTCTTCAGTAATAAAAAAGCCAATGACACTGGATGTCATTGGCTTTTTTATTACCAGCAGCAGCGAACATTACTTTATGCCGACTTATTTTTTACTTGGTTTTGCGCTCCATTTAACCTGTAGCAATTCATGCAATTGTTCTAAGGTTAATTTTTTTCCAATAATTCGTTTCTCTTTATCTAGCAGATAAATAGTGGGGGTAAGTGTAATGTCGTACAACTGCCTAAAGCCAGGCTTTTGAGCCTCCGTAATGGCAGTTTCCATTTCCTTTGTTTGGTACACATTTGTCCAATCTGCTATATTGTGTTCCCGGATATATTTCGTCCACTCTTTCTTAAGATCTTCTTTGGGGTCGCCTGATAATACCGCATACATTTTTACACCATTTTTTTTCCAGCTGGCTCTGTAAATGGAATCTAGCCTGGGGAGCTCCGTCTTACAGTGGCCACAGGTAGGATCCCAAAATACAACAATGGTATAATCAGCCGCCAACTTGTACAAAGAGGCTGGTCTTCCGGCAGTGTCAATCATCTCTAGATCAGCCGCTTTTAACCCAATTAAATTTGCCATCAACATGTAAGCCCTGCGACTAATTGTCTCCTGCTGCTTTTCGTTGAGCCAACCTGTTAACCCTTTGCTATGATACTTTTCAAAGAGATGCACAAATACTGCATCCTGGCCCATGTACTTGGGATTCATATATTCATCCGTTAACCAGTTCAACATAAACTTATAGACTTCCTGGTTATTGCGTGCCAGCAACAATTGGTAATCTATTGCTTTAATGATACTGTCTGATTGTGGTGATAGCACTTCCCGGTAATATTTTTCAAACTTGGGAAGAAAAAACGGCGTTCGTAAAATCCGGTCATCCATAAAGGTGATGCCATCCCAGTAATGCGCTTTGTAGTAATAGTAATTTTCCAAAGAATCATTTCGGGTGACCATTTTTTTAGTGAGGCCCTGTGGCTCTTTCATCGCATTTAATAAAACGGCCATCATTGAGTTGGCGTTATCCCTTACAATACCCTCGCGGTAATCATTTAACGCTGTGTTCAACTTTAAATAATTTGCCTCATGCAAAGCGGAATCCTTTTTTGTAGTGGATTGCAAATATGCCTGCCTTTCTGCTTCCAGCAATTTACCCTTTACTGCTATGTACTGCTGATATTGCTGGAATAATATATTTTCCTTGGAGCCGGTAACAAACGTTTTGTTAACCAAATCGGTAGTATCCACCTTCATTGAAATTTGCTGTTCCTTATCAACAAAAAAATCAATTGAAATCCTTTT
This sequence comes from Chitinophagaceae bacterium, assembly GCA_947472215.1. Taxonomy (GTDB): domain Bacteria; phylum Bacteroidota; class Bacteroidia; order Chitinophagales; family Chitinophagaceae; genus Ferruginibacter. The sequence goes on along the minus strand of CANJAW010000306.1, from coordinate 1,235 downwards.
TCCTGGTAAAACAACAGCATAAACTCCTGGAAGCAATTTTCTTTTGGCAGTAAATACGGCTGTCCCGTTAATAGATACTGCTGCAGAATCTTCAATATTGAGATTTTTACCCATGTGGTAAGTGAGGAAGGCGATCCCGCTTTTGTACTGGGGAGCCTGTAAGGTGACTTTAAAATTTTGTGCGCCGGCACTAATGCCAACCAAGGCGATCATACAAAAAATAAGAAATTGCTTCATTGTAGAGTTGTATTGTTGAATGTTCCTATGCATTGTAAAAGTATTTAAAATCTGCGGTTTATTGCCATTTTTACTAGCATAGAAAGTAAAATTACAAATCATTAACAAAAATAATAAATCTTTGTTTTCCAATATTTGATCGATCAGGCGTTACTTTTGCCGAGTGAAAAGAAAAAAATATTTACTCGAAAAAATATTGGTCACCGGTTATGCCGCCGAGGGTAAATCGCTTGCCCGACAGGATGGCAAGGTGATTTTTATTGAAGGGGCCGTTCCCGGTGATGTGGTGGATGTGTTTGTGAGCACCAATAAAAAAGATTATGGCGAAGGTAGGGCTACTCATTTTCATGAATATTCAACGCAAAGAACGGAGCCATTCTGCCAACATTTTGGCACCTGTGGAGGCTGCAAATGGCAAATGCTGCCTTATCCAAAGCAACTAGAATACAAACAACAGGAAGTAGCACAAAATTTTAGGCGGATCGGGAAAGTGGAATTGCCGGAAATGATGCCCATTGTAGGAGCGGATGAAACCATACACTATAGAAATAAACTAGAGTTCACATTCAGTAATAAAAGATACCTAACTACGGAGGAGATAAAAACATTGCCACTTCCGGCCCACCTGCTTCCCAAAGGAGCGGAACAAGCTCCTGTAAACCCTGCTGATGCTAATACATTGGATACTCCCCAGGCCATGCCATTGGCTGGGGCTGGAGATGCCGGCAATGGGGGAGCATTGGGTTTTCACGTACCGCGCATTTTTGACAAGATCATTGAAATTAAGGAATGCTTCCTGATGGATGATGTCAACAACCAGATTCGCAACAGTATCCGATCCTTTGCGCTTGAAAATAATTATTCCTACTACGATATCAAACAGCATAGCGGCTGGTTGCGAAATATCATTATCCGCTACTGCCAAACGGGTGAACTGATGGTCAATATTTGCCTAGGCTACGAGGAGGAGGCAGCTACAAAAAAATTGTTAGATTTTT
>CANJAW010000305.1:0-3954 GCA_947472215.1 Chitinophagaceae bacterium | reverse complement strand
GTTCCTCCCTTTTGGAAAATGGATGCGCATTACGTTCTGATGGATTTTCATAAAGTAGTTGATTTGAAAGTGCCAGAAGAAGTTACAGTATATACAGAAGGCACCTTTACTCTTAAATTGGATGGGACTGCTTTTGAAACAGGTGTTAATAAAATAACTGTTCCTGCTGGTAAACATAAATTGAATGTAAAGGTCTGGAACCAGGCTACTGTACCTGCAGTTTTTGTTCAGGGGAAATCAATTGTTTCCGATGCTAGCTGGCTGGTAACTTTTGAAGACAAAGAGTGGATAGATGAAACCGGCAAAACATCTGATATTACCGCAACAAAATGGTTGAATGCTGGAAGCTGGAATTTTAATGATCCTAAAAAATTACCTTCTGCATTTAAATTACCAACAAAAGCCATGAGTGCAGTGTCTGTAGTAAAAAATAACAACAGCTTATTGCTTGATTTTGGTAAAGAAACCTTTGGATTTGTAAAATTATACGGTATAAAAGGAACAGGTAATATAGCGCTGTATTATGGTGAATCAAAGGAAGAAGCTTTGTCTGCTGATGAAGCGATGACACTTGACCGCCTTTCGTTTGCCAAGCCGATAAAAACGGATTCTACAATGGTTTTATCCAAGGCATTTAGATATGTAAATATTGTTTCTGAAGGTACAATCTCTATTGATTCTGCTAGTATGTTGTACGAATTTGCAGATATAAAGGAGCGGGGAAGTTTTAACTGTTCTGATAATGAAATCAACAAAATTTACTCCGTCGCTAAATATACATTGGCATTAAATACGCGTGAGTTTTTTATTGATGGAATAAAGAGAGACCGTTGGGTTTGGAGTGGCGATGCTTACCAGAGTTATCTGATGAATTATTATGCAGCATTTGATAATCCAACAGTTACTCGTACAATGCTTGCATTAAGGGGAAAGGACCCTGTTACGAGTCATATCAATACTATTCTCGATTATACTTTTTACTGGTTCATCAGTATGTACGATTATTATTTGTATACGGGCGACAAGAAATTTCTGGAGCAGGTTTATCCACGAATGCAAACAATGATGGATTATTGCATTAGTCGCCGAAATAAAAATGGCTTGGTAGAAGGTTTATCTGGAGACTGGACATTTATTGATTGGGCAACTGGTTTAAGTAAAAAGGGAGAAATAAGTTTCGAGCAAATGTTGTTTGCTCGTAGCCTTGAAACAATGTCGGTTTGTGCGGATATTGCCAATGATCCTACGAATGCAGCATTCTATAAAAAGCAAGCCGCTGAACTAAAGCAAAAAATATTCTCCATTTATTGGAATGACCAAAAACAGGCCTTGGTCCACAGCTACGTAAATGGTAGGCAAACTGAAAACGTAACCCGCTATGCCAATATGTTTGGCATTTTCTTTAATTATTTTACAGAAGAACAAAAACTAGCAGTTAAAAAGCATGTCCTTTTAAATGATTCTATCCAGAAAATAACTACTCCGTATATGCGCTTTTACGAACTGGAGGCATTGTGTGCAATGGGGGAGCAACCTTATGTATTAGGAGAGATCAAGGCTTACTGGGGTGGAATGCTAAATCTTGGCGCTACCTCATTTTGGGAAGAGTATAATCCTACTAAAAATGGGACTGAGCATTTGGCTATGTATGGTAGAAAGTTTGGGAAAAGTCTTTGCCATGCTTGGGGGGCAAGCCCTATATACTTATTGGGTAAATATTATTTGGGAGTAAAACCAACATCGCCAGGCTATAATACCTATTTAGTTGAACCAAATTTGGGTGGTCTTAAGTGGATGCAGGGTAAAGTGCCTACCCCCGATGGTGACATCGAATTGTATGTGAGTACTAACCAAGTAAAAGTAAAAGGTGTTGCTGGGATAGGAACTTTGCACATAAAGTCTAGAACAAAACCTACTGGTGCAACTACAAAAGATTTAGGTAATGGTATGTTTGAAATTACGATTGATGCAAATAAAGAATATACCATTTCTTACCAGCAATAAATTGACAGGGAATGACTAAAATTTCGCACTATAGCGTGTATACCGCAAAGGCAATATTACCTAAGCCAATTTCGGATGCTACACATACTTTGACTGAAATTTCCTTTATTGTATTAAGGCTTCAGACGGAAGCTGGTATTATTGGAGAATCTTATTTACTTAGTTTTCAATATAGTGCAGGTGCTATTGCTGGCGCCTTGAAAGATGCAGGTGAGCAAGTAATTGGGGCCAATATTTTTGATACTGTTAAAGTTTTTGAAAAGTTAAATAATACCAATGAATATTTTGGTCAGGAGGGGGTCAATCGCTGGGCCCAAGGTGCTGTTAATATTGCGATGTGGGATGCTTGGTGTAAATATTTGGGTCAGCCAATTTGGAAAGTTTTGGGTTCATCAAAAACAGAAATTCCCATTTATGGAAGTGGCGGTTGGATATCTTACAGCATTGAAGAATTAGTAGATGAAGTAAGTAATTACAAAAAAAGAGGTTTTAAAGCGGTTAAAATTAAGGTTGGTAAACCAGATTGGAAAGAAGATTTGGAGCGACTTAAATTAGTTAGGGAAGCGGTAGGAAATGATATTAATATTATGATGGATGCCAACCAAGGAATGACAGTTCCAAATGCATTGGCATTGGCCAGGGCGGTCAGAGATTTGAATATACAATGGTTTGAAGAGCCCATTGATCATACAGATTTTGAAGGATATAAATTGCTTAGAACACAAGCGGGCATTTCATTGGCAATGGGGGAGCGGGAGTATTCCACTTTGCCTTTAAGGGAATTATTGCAGCGCAATGCGATCGATATCTGGCAACCAGATATTTTGCGGCTAGGTGGGGTGGAAGCTTGGCGCAATAGTGCCGCTTTAGCTGATAGTTTTAATATACCTGTATTGCCTCATTATTATAAGGACTACGATATACCATTGTTGTGTACTATTTCAAATGGTGTTGGCGCGGAAAGTTTCGACTGGATTGATCCTTTGATAGATCATCCATTGGACATTATAAATGGAATGGCAACACCTCATGATCGTGCTGGATGGGGTTTTAGTTTTAAAGATAAATTTTTAACTGAAATTTAGTTAATCATACGGAAGTTATTTTTTGAATTTACTATTTGTAATATCAGTTTATCAAAGGTATAAAAATGAGTAGCACTTAAAATGTAAAAATGAATAGAATTGTATCCATATTATTTCTGGTTGTTTTTGCGACGTCTTTAATCGCTCAGACAAGTCTTGTTAATACAAGCGGTAGTAAATATGCTAAACTATCAGGTGTAGGTATCAGCGATGTAAAATGGACAAAAGGATTCTGGGCGGAAAGATTTAAAGTCTGTAAGGATTCGATGGTACCTCATTTGTGGAATACTTATGCCAGTAATGATATTTGTTATGCTTTTCAAAATTTTAAGATAGCAGCATCTTTGGACACCGGTAAGTTTCGCGGGCCTTCATTTCATGATGGCGATTTTTACAAAACCTTAGAGGCTTTGGCAAGTATGTATGCTTCTACCAAAGATGAAAAATTAAACGCTATAATGGATCAAGCTATCTCGGTTATTGCTAAAGCGCAAAAGGAAGATGGATATATTTATACCAAGTCAATAATTGAACATCGTAAAAGTGGTCAGGTTGCCATGTTTGACGATAAGTTGAGTTTTGAAGCTTATAATTTTGGCCACCTGATGACAGCAGCTTGTGTTCATTTCCGAGCTACTGGTAAAAGGACGTTGCTAAACATCGCTATAAAAGCTACCGATTTTTTAATCGGGTTTTATAATTCAGCTTCACCAGAACAAGCCCGTAATGCAATTTGTCCGTCCCATTACATGGGTATAATAGAAATATTTAGAACAACGGGTGATAAAAAATACCTTGATCTAGTAAAAAAGCTTATTGATATGCGCGGCCTTTCTGAGGGCTCGGATGATAATTCTGATAGGGT
>CANJAW010000304.1:0-3970 GCA_947472215.1 Chitinophagaceae bacterium | reverse complement strand
ATTTCTTCGTTAGAATACTGAGTGATATTTTCAATTAGTTCCTTAGCAACCGCAGGTATCCGTTCAGGAAAGTATAAACCCTTGTCGGGCGCCTGTCCATTGATAGTAGCCTGTTTGAAATTTACCTCAGGCGATTGATGATTGGTACTGAAATATTGCATACGAACTTAATAATTGATAACTGATAATTGATAGTTGATAACTGATAGTTTTTCAACTTGAAATTGTATGCTTCCTATCCAGCTTTTACAACCTACAATAGAAAGACTACAACATAACCCCTACTCATGTAAAATTTTTACGCCGGTTTTGTTGATAGTGGTTACATAGGTATGATAGTCTAATCCTATGCGATTGTAAATATCCTGCATAACGGTTTGAACTTTTATTGCAGTAGCCTCATCTCTGCTCAGCATAAAAATGGATGGCCCCGAACCTGAGATACCACCTCCTAAAGCACCAGTTTCCTTGCACTTGGCTTTCACCTCATCAAATCCCGGTATCAAAATACTGCGGACTGGTTCAATAATTACGTCCTCCAATGAACGACCAATCAAATCTAGGTCTGCTTGCATAAATCCAGCTACCAAACCGGCGATATTCCCCCACTGCCTAATTGCGTCCTTCAACAACACTTCTTTTCGCAATATCTGCCTCGCATCTTTGGTACGTACTTCAATTTGAGGGTGAACAATGGTTACAAAAAGATCGGGTGAAGGAATAGAAATAATATCCAAGGGATGAATACTGCGAATTAAAGTAATGCCTCCATAAATACAAGGAGCCACATTATCAGCGTGCTTAACGCCAGAGGCCACCTTTTCTCCAAACATAGCAAAGCGTACCAAATCTTTATTGGAAAAAACATTACCCAACAAATGATTGGCAGCCACTACAGCCCCCGCCGCACTTGCAGCACTTGAACCAATGCCACTTCCAGGTTTAATTCGTTTATGAATGGTTACTTCAAAACCAGTGGGCATAGCCAACTCATTGATCATTTCAATCAAAGGAGCACCCGCCGTATTTTGTGCAGGATCTGAAGGTAACGGGTATCCGTCGGCACTATGAATGATGATTTTTTTTTCATGTAGCAACTTAACTTCCATCAGGTCATTGGGTTCATTCAAACACATTCCCAATACATCAAAACCACAAACAAGGTTGGCCACCGTGCCAGGTGCCAATACCTTCACAAATCCCGATTCCGAATAATTGGGTTGTTTAATTTCGTTTTCTGGTTGTCGATCAGCTGCATTCATAAGCGTAATTGTGTATAATAAGTATTTATTTTAATCCCCCTTGGGAAGTTGGCATATTTTAAATTCTACCCGCCCGTATAATATCGGCAAAAACTCCAGAAGCAGTAATATCCGCTCCGGCACCGGCACCCTTTATTACCAATGGCTGGTCAACATAACGATCGGTATAAAAAAGCACAATGTTATCCTTACCATATAAATGGAAAAAATCATGCGCTGGACTAATATGTTGTAATCCAACAGTAGCTTTTCCCTGATCATATTTTGCTACAAATTTTAATTTTTTTCCAGCAGCTTCGGCTTCGGTATATAATTGTTTGAAATGATCTTCATGCGCTTCCATTGACTGGTAAAAGTCGGCCACCGAGCCTTCCATACAGGCAGCCGGCATAAAAGAATGATTGGCAATATCCTCCATTTCCATTTTTTCTCCTGCCTCCCTAGAAAGAATCATAATCTTTCTCATTACATCCTTACCACTTAAATCAAGGCGTGGATCAGGCTCTGTATACCCCTCATCCTGGGCTTGTTTTACTACGGAAGCAAAACTTTTTTTACCATCATAATGATTGAATACAAAATTGAGTGTTCCACTCAATACAGCTTCCATCGTATGAATTTTATCTCCGCTGCGCAAAAGATCATTTAACGAACCAATAATTGGCAAACTTGCTCCAACATTGGTTTCGAAGAAAAACTGCGCATTGAATTCAGTTGCTAATTTTTTCAATTCAATATAATACTCAAAACTGGAAGAGCAGGCAATTTTATTACAGGCTACCACAGAAATGCTTTTCTTCAATAATTGATCATAACAGGCGGCAACCTTTTCATTGGCCGTAACATCGGCAAATACCGCATTGCGCAAATTTTTCTCTTGGATGGTATCTATAAAACCTTGTATGCTCATCTCTTCCCCGTTGCTTAATAATTCCTTCCACTCGATGAGGTTAATCCCTTCATCATTGAAAATCATTTTTTTACTATTAGCCAACCCTACTACATTTATTTTTAAGTGCAATTTTTGTTGCAGAAATTTTTGTTGTTTGAGAATTTGCGCTACTAATTTTCCGCCAACATTACCTACGCCGGTAATAAATAAATTCACTTCTTTATAAATGGTTTCAAAAAACTCTTCGTGCAATACATTAATAGCTTTTTTTACATCATGGGTAGAAATTACTGCAGAAATATTTCGCTCGGATGAACCCTGCGCAATGGCTCTTACATTTACTCCATTACGACCTAAATTACCAAACATTTTTCCACTAATTCCGGGATGGCTTTTCATATTATCACCAACCAATGCAATGATTGCCAGCTCTCTTTCCACAATAATGGGATCTACTTTTTTGGTAGCAATCTCAAAAGCAAATGCTTCATCTATAGCGTTCTTTGCCTCATCCGCATAAGCAGAATCCATTCCCACACTGATGGAATGCTCGGAAGAACTTTGAGTAATAAGAATTACATTAATTTTTTTGTTAGCCAATGACTCGAATAATTTTTTTGAAAAACCAGGTATTCCCACCATCCCGCTTCCCTCTAAACTCAGCAACGATATACTATTGATACTGGATATACCTCGAATACTGCTTCCGCTAACAGTGGATTCTTTTTGAATCACCGTCCCAAGATCCTGCGGCGCAAAAGTATTTTTTATCCAGGTAGGTATCCCCTTACTGCTCACGGGCTGTATGGTGGGGGGGTAAATAACTTTGGCACCAAAATGCGATAATTCCATAGCTTCCTGGTAAGAAATTTGCGGAATAATCTTCACGTTGCTTACCAGCCTTGGGTCTGCTGTCATCATGCCGGAAACATCAGTCCATATTTCCAACACCCTTGCAGTAAGAGCTGCAGCAATGATGGCTGCGGTATAATCTGACCCTCCCCTTCCTAGTGTAGTGGTGGTGCCATTTTCATCGGATGAAATAAATCCTGGTAAAATAAATAACGACGCGGAAGATCCAGTAAAATAGTCAACTACTTTTTTATTGGTCGCCAAAAAATCTACCGCAGCAGCACCAAAATTGGAATCGGTGATAATCAACTCTCTTGCATCTTTCCACTCAATTTGCTCAGCTTCAGATGTAAATTTTGCAGCAATGATTTGCGATGATAAAATCTCCCCATAACTCACCATCCGATCCTTAGTTCGATCCGACAATTCACCCAATAAGAAAATACCCGTACAGATATCTTCAATTTCATTACATAAAGTTTTTACTAAACTCAGCACCCTACTTTGCTGCGTAATCGGTAGTAGCTCCTTTACTGTCTGTAAATGCCGCTGCTCGGACTCCAACAATTTATCCTTATAACTTTCATTGCCTTCAGAAGCCAGATGACAACACTGCAACAAAATATCGGTTATGCCGCCAAGAGCAGATACTACCACAATGGTTGTATCCTGCTTAATTTTTTCGTTTACAATAGCAATTACTTTGTTAATATTTTCAGCGTTCTTAACCGAACTTCCTCCAAACTTGACAACCTGCATGAGTTTTTATTTGTGTAAATGTAAATAGTAGAAATCAAAAATTATTTTTCTTGAAAAAGCCAATAGCCCAATGGTGATATGTAGTTGCACAACCCTTAACGGGTCGTAGGGGCTGTACTAGTAAAAGCAGTACCAGTAGCTGTTGCAGCTACGGAAATAGGAAGGGAGATGATATGTAAATTCACTTGAACCACTTTTATATTTT